>CBIHQA010000373.1:0-4564 GCA_966211475.1 uncultured Neisseriales bacterium | reverse complement strand
AGGACACTACCCTTTCACGGTAGGTACCGGGGTTCGAATCCCCGTGGGGACGCCAATAAAAAGAATGAACGGCCTGGTGGCGACACCCGGCCGTTTTCTTTTGTCTTTTCCGTTTGTTGCGAATACGCCGGATATTGTAATAAGCGGTCCGATCCGGACTTGACGCGAAAACGCGATCAGTGTGCCATTCCGTTATCGGGGCTTGTCCCCTGCCCCATACGGTAACCGTTTCCTGCCTATGAACAGACGAATCCGCATCGGCGTCTCGCTCGGCCTGGCCATCCTGATGACGGATGCTGCCATCCCCTTCGTGATGTCGCACCTGGTGGAGTCGCAGCAAGCATCGCTGCAAAGCCTGCAATCGATGAACAGCCGGCTGGCGCGCCTGCTGAGTGCCTACCAGGATGCGGAAACCGGGCAGCGGGGCTTCATGCTGACCGGCCATGAGGATTTTCTGGAGCCGTACGTCACTGGCCGGCAGCACATCGCGCGGCTGTTGCCGGAAATCCAGGAAGACGTGCGTCACCTGCCCTCCCTGACGGCGGACTGGCACCGCCTGCTGAATCTGGAACAGCGCGAGGCCAGCTACCAGGCCACGCAAATCCAGGCCCGGCGCAACCATGCGGTTCCCAAGACAGAGGATGCTTTGCAGGGCAAGGCGCTGATGGACGCGATCCGCCTGCATCTGAACTCGATGGGCACGCGCATTCACGATGAGATCACCGCCGTCGAAGCCAGGGTGGAGCACCTGGAAAACTGGAGCCGTTTTTCGCTGGTGACGCTGACGGCGCTGGTGATCCTGCTGTTCTGGCGTACCTATTTGTTTGCCGCCCGGCTGATGCGGGACCAGCATGCTGCGGTGGAGACCGCCCAGACGGCCACCGACGACCTGCAACGCGAGGCCGTGCGACTCCAGCAGGCCATGCAGGCGCTGGCTGACCATGCAGGCCGGCTGAACGCGATCATCGATACGCAGACGCTGATGGTGCGCTCGGAACTGGATCTGGAGCGCTTCCTGAACACCGTGGTGGATAACGTGGCGCGGCTGACGCAGGCACACGGTGTGGTGGTGGAAATGGTCGACGCGGACGAGATGGTCTACCGGTCGGCTTGCGGCGCGGCGTCGCCGTTCGTGGGCTTCCGCCTGAAGCGGGCAGGCAGTCTGTCGGGCCTGTGCATCGAACAGCAGTCGGTGCTGATTTCCAACGATACCTCGATCGACCCGCGGGTGGACTACGCGGCCTGCCAGAAGATCGGCGTGGCATCGATGGTGGTCGCCCCGCTGATCCGGACGTCAGAACCGGTGGGCGTGCTCAAGATCATGGGCAACACGCCCTCCGCCTTTACCGAACGCGACGTGCAAACCCTGCAACTGATGGCCGGCCTGCTGGGCGCCGCGCTGGGCCACCAGCTGCAATTCGACCGCAACGCCATGCTGCTGGAGGAACGCGGCCAGGCGCTGCGGGCGCTGGAGCGGGAGCTGAATCGCCGCGAGCAGTACGAAGCCGCCCTGCTGCAACAGCAGGAAACCCTGCACGCCATCACCGACAACATGCCGGCGCTGGTGTCCTTCGTCGACCAAACCGAACACTACCGCTACTGCAACCAGCAGTACCTGGACCTCCTGGGCGTGGAGCCGGACTGGCTGGTCGGGCGGACCATGGCCGAATTCCTCGGCGCCGAGGAATATGCCGAGATGAAACCGCACATCGACCGTGCGCTGGCCGGCGAAGCGGCGACCTACGAGCGCGACCTGGACACGCCGGAAGGCAAGCGCCACGTCGAGGGTCGGCTGATTCCGCAACTGGGCAAGGATGGCGCGGTCGCCGGCTTCTACCTGATGGTGTGGGACGTGACCGAACGGCGGGTGCGGGAGCTGGAGATGACCTCGCGCGCGTCCGTCGACGCGCTGACCGGGCTGCTGAACCGCGCTTTCTTCCTGGAAGCGCTGGAGCGCTCGGTGACGCACCACCAGGTCAGCGGCGAGGCCATGGCGGTGTTCTACCTGGACGTGGATCGCTTCAAGCACATCAACGACACCTACGGCCATGCGGCGGGCGATGCGCTGTTGCAAGCGTTTGCAAGCCATCTGCGCCGCGTGGTGCGGGATTCAGACCTGTGCGGTCGCTTGGGCGGCGACGAGTTCTGCCTGGTGCTGAACCACGTGCGAAACACCACCAACGCGGTGGCAGTGGCGGAGAAGATCCGGCAATCGGTCCAGCGGCCGGTGGTGTTCGAGGGCACCGAGCTGGTGATTTCCACCAGCATCGGCATCGCCTTTATGGACAAGCCGATGCTGTCGGCGGCGGAACTGGTCGCCCAGGCGGATGCGGCGCTGTACAAGGCGAAGAAGGCCGGCCGCAACCGCTATGCACTGGAGATGGTATCGGCGGCGGCGACGGCGCCATAGCGGCGCAGCCGTCGCCGCACAAACACTCAGCGAGACGCCGGATAGCGGGCGGCGTGCCACATATGGGCCGGCTCGGTCACCAGGTGGCGCAAGCCGCTGCGGTCCAGCATCAACTCTGATTCCTGTTGCACGAATTCCAGCACGGCGTGCTCGTCCACCGCCGTGACCTGGTGGTCCTCCATCAGCACCTTGCCATCAACAATGGTGGTGCACACATCCCCACCGTTGGCGAAGCAAGTGACGCGGTAGACCGGCATGTTCATCGGCAGCAGGTGCGGCTTGAATAGGTCCACCAGAATGATGTCGGCCTTCTTGCCGGCTTCCAGTGAGCCGATCTCGTGCTCCATCGATAGTGCTTTGGCCGCGTCGATGGTGACCATCTCCAGCACCTTGCCGTGCGGCAGCACATCCGGGTCGCGGAAGTGGCGGCGGTGGTAATGCATGCACTGGAACATGTGGCGGAACATGTCGTAGCCACGATCCGGCGCGGCGCCGTCCGAACCCAGCGCGACCGTCACGCCGGCCTCGATCAGCTCCGGCACCGGGCAACGGCCGAGGATGGACATGATGGCGCTGGGGTTGTGAACAATGGTAGTGCCGGTTTCGCGGCAGATCGCGATGTCTTCCGGCGTCAGGTCGATGCTGTGCGACATGAAGGAGCGCGGCCCGAGCAGGCCCATCTCGTGTGCCTGCACCAGCGTGCCACCGCGATGGCCGTCCTGGGTGAAGGTCAGGCCGTAGCGCCGCGCCAGGTCCATGTAGTCGGTGGCCTGCTGGCGGAACAGCCCGGTCAGTTCGCGATGGCTGGATTTGTAGTCGGGCGAATACACCGGCAGCGTGATCGCCACCCGTACCCTGCCCTCCCCCACGCCGTCGGCGGTGCGGGCGACTTCCTCACACACCTCGAACATCTGCTCGAAGCTGACCTCGCGCTGGGTCGGCGGCTCGGTGCGCCAGTCGGTGTAGCTGCGCGGCGCAGGCGGGCGCGACGGGCCGACCGCCACCACCGAGCGGGTACCGATGCCGGCCACCGCCTCGGCATGGCGCTGGGCGTAGATCGGGTCATCCACCCGCATGATGGAATCGCCGCCGCCGAGCAACGACACGCCGGTGGTGGTGCCGCACTTTAGACGTTCCAGTGCCGACAATTGGGCATCCGCCGCCCAGAAATCCGGGCTGGAGGCCGAGGTGTAAATCACCTGGCAAGCGTGCATCCAGGCATCGCCATCGCCACCGCCGATGGTCTTGAGCATAGCGTGACCGGCGTGGGCGTGGCTGTCGATCAGGCCAGGGAGCACGGCCTTGCGGTGGGCATCGATCACCTTGCTGGCGGTAAAGCGGGCGCGCAGTTCGTCGGTGGTGCCGACGGCGACGATGCGGTCGCCATGGACGGCGACCGCGCCGTTGTCGATCACCCGGCGGGCGGGATCGACGGTGATCACCGTGCCGCCTTGGATCAGCAGGTCTACCTGGCTGCCGGTGGGCTGAGTGTCGTTCTGGGCGGTCATCCGGGGCATCCCTTCAGGGGGTTCACGTGAGGGTACGGCTTGCCGTACCCGATGGGTCGGCCGGGCATCGGCGGCGTGACGGCCGCACGCGTCAGCAGATTCGGCAGAACGCAGGGCCTGGGTTTCTCCTCACCGGCCGAGGCATCCCTTGGGCATCGATACCGCGTTTTCCGTATTGTTACGATAACAAACTATATTGTCACAATAAATAGCTTCCTGCGAAATGATGAGCACAGGAAGGCCGCCGTCCACAGGGGAAACAAGCGGAGCGGGAGCGCCAAACGGCCTGGATGCTTGGCTTGGGCAATGACAGCCATCGGTCGGAACGCGCAAGGCGTGCGTCGCGTTGGGGGCGGCGGGTGGCGGACGGCGGGGCGGAACCGGCGGCAAGCGGCCGATCAGCCCCAGTAAGCAGCGAGGTGACCGCGCCGAAAGGTGACGACCGTCGACGGGAACAAGAGACAAGGGGAAACACGGCTTTGACCGGGGCCGGTTTTCGTAGCCCGGACGGCGCGAAGCGCCGGCCGGGGTATCGGCTCGATGCTCAGAGGGGGATGATCCGATGCCCCCCGGCCGCCAAAGGCGTCCAGGCTACAAGGTGATGGTCTGCAGCGGCTTCAGTCGCGAAGGGTATCCACGACCCCGG
>CBIHQA010000372.1:0-4579 GCA_966211475.1 uncultured Neisseriales bacterium | reverse complement strand
CAAGTCCGCCCCGATTGCTGATGTGGTCTATGGCGTGGATAACATCCTGATCGCCAAGGCCAAGGCGGAAGGCGTGCTCACCACCTACCAGAGCACGGCCGCCGGCTCGCTCAACCCGGCCGCCAAGCTGCCGGCGGAGCTGACCCCGGTCGACTACGGCCATGTTGCGCTGAACTACGACAAAGCCTGGGTGGAAAAGAACAAGCTGGCGCTACCGAAGTCGCTGAACGACCTGACCCAGCCGGCCTACAAGGACCTGCTGGTGGTCGAGAACCCGGCGACCAGCAGCCCGGGCTTGGCCTTCCTGGTTGCCACCGTGCAGTACTTCGGCGAGCCGAAGGTATGGGATTTCTGGAAGGCACTGCGCGGCAATGGCGTGAAGGTCTCGCAGGGCTGGACCGATGCCTACATGAAGGAATTCAGCCGCAACGGCGGCACCCGCCCGATCGTGGTCAGCTACGGCACCTCGCCGGCGGCGGAAGTTTTCTACAGCGAAGGCAAGCTCACCGTGCCGCCGACCGCCAACCTGTTCCTGCCGGGTAGCGCTTTCCCGCAAGTGGAAGGTGCCGGCCTGGTGAAGGGTGGCAAGGAGCCGGCACTGGCCAAGGCTTTCGTCGATTTCCTGGTGTCGGACAAGGTGCAAGCCGACTTCCCGACCAAGATGTGGATGTTCCCGACCCGCCAGGGCGTGAAGCTGCCGGACAGCTTCAAGTTCGCCGAGCAGCCGAAGGACAGCAAGCCGGTGGTGCTGACGGACGCCAAGAAGCTGCAGCAATGGGTCAGCAAGTGGACCCAGGTGGTGGTGCACGGCGAATAATCGCCTCGCGGTGAGCGCGGCTTCGCTTCGATCCTCACGCGCCGCGGCCAGCCTTGCGCTGGTCGCGGCGTTGCTGTTTCTGGGCGTGTTGCTGATCTATCCGTTCGGCCGCTTGGTGGTCGACGTCCGAGCGGATTCCATCCGGGCAGTGTTCGGCGAGCATTACTATCTGCGCCGCCTGCTGTGGACTATTGGGCAGGGCGGCATTGCGGCACTCGCGGCGGGTGTGCTCGGACTGCCGACCGCCTGGTGGCTGCGGGCAATGCCTTTTCCGGCCGGGTTGAACTGGCTGCGCTCCCTGCTGCTGCGCGGTTTGCTACTTCCTTTCCTCATCCCCACCGTGGTCGCGGCGCTGGCGATCCTGTCCCTGGTCGGCCCCAATGGCTGGCTGCCGCTGATGCGGGAGACGGAAGGCTTCTGGCTGCTGCTGTGGGGTTACCTGTTCTACAACCTCGGGCTGGTGGTCTGGATGTGCTGGCTGGCGCTCGGACGGGTGCCGGCACAGGCGGTGGCAGCGGCACGATCCTTAGGCGCTTCGCCCTGGCGGGTCTGGTGGCGGGTAATCTGGCCCTTGATCCGACCGGCGTGGCTTGGGTCGGTGGCCCTGGTCTTCCTGTTCTGCGCCACCAGCTTCGGCGTGGCACTGATGCTGGGCGGCTCGCACTACGCCACGCTGGAGGTCGAGATTTATAGCCTGACCGCCCTGCAGCTCGATCTACAAACCGCCTCTGTCCTGGCGGTGACGCAGTTGCTGGTGTGCGGGCTGATCGTCGTCTGGCATGCCCGCGCCGAGAAGCAGCTGGCCTTGCCGGCTGGCGGTGCACGCTGGACCTGGACCATGTCCCAACCGATGCGATATGTGGCGGCGGTATGGCTGGCGGGCGTGTCGTTGTTGGTATTCGGACCGCTACTGGCTTTGCTGCGGGGCAGCCTGTCAGCAGCGGACGGCGCCTGGGCTGCCTATCGGGAATTGGCCGCCGACCCAGAGTTCTGGCAGTCAATCGGCAATACCTTGCGGTTTACCGGCCTTGGGCTGCCGGTGGCTGGCGCAACGGGCGCGACGCTGGCGATCGGCCTGGTTCGACGCGCCGGTGCCTGGCGGTTGGTCGGTTACCTGCCATACCTGGTATCGGGCTCGGTGCTCTCGCTGGCACTGCTGTTGTGTTATCCGGCCTGGAGCGCACAGCTTGCGATGCTGATCGGCGCTTATTGCCTGCTGGCGTATCCCTTTGTTACCCGCAACCTGTTGCTGGCCCTGCAGCAGCTATCGCCCCGCCCGCTGGAGGCAGCCCGCACGTTGGGCGCCAATCCCTGGCGGGCATGGTGCCGCGCGGTATGGCCACTGCTATGGCCAGCTTTGCGTACCGGGTTGGCGTTTGCGGCGGCGAGCATCCTGGGCGAATTTGCCGTGACCCTGTTCCTGTCCCGCCCGGAGTGGAGCACCTTGTCGACGCTGATCTACCAGCGGCTGGGCCGTCCCGGCGTGGCCAACCTCCATCAGGCGCAGGCGGCTTCCGTGCTATTGCTACTGTTGGCGCTGGGCCTGTTCTCCCTGCTCGCCCCGAAAGACCGACATGCTGACGCTGCGTAACCTTCGCCGCCACTATCTCCACGGCGAACAGACCGTGCCGGCCGTGGACGACGTGTCGCTGTCGTTGGTGCCGGGGGAAGTACTGGCGCTGCTGGGACCCTCCGGCTGCGGCAAGAGCACGCTACTGCGCCTGATCGCAGGCCTAGAGTCGCCCACCGCCGGCGAAATCCTGTGGGGTGATGAGCGCTGGCACACTCTGCCGCCGGAAAAGCGGCAGGTCGGAATGGTGTTTCAGGACTACGCGCTGTTTCCACACCTGACCGTACTCGATAACGTGCGCTTCGGGCTGGTTGAACGCCGGGTACCGAAGGAAGAAGCGCTCCGGCGCGCCACCGACTGGATGAGCCGGCTGCACATCGAGCATCTGGCGGACCGCTTGCCAAGCGCGCTGTCGGGCGGGCAGCAGCAACGCGTGGCATTGGCCCGCGCACTGGCCATCGAGCCGCGCATCCTGTTGCTGGACGAGCCGCTGTCCAACCTCGACGAAGCGCTGCGGGCCGTCTTGCTCGACGAGCTACAGGCGGTGCTCGGGCAAACCCATGTCACGACGCTGCTGGTCACGCACGATCAGCGGGAAGCCTTTTCGCTGGGGCAGCGGGTTGCCCTGATGCGCGATGGGAGCATCCTGCAGCTCGATACCCCCGCTGGATTGTATGGCCACCCTTGCAACGCCTGGGCAGCTCGCTTCCTTGGTCACGCCAATGTGCAGGAGGGATGCTGGTGGCCGGAAACCGCGTTCCGCTTCGACGGGCCGGGCAGGGCAACCGTATTGGCGGCCTCGCTGCGCGGCAGCGTCTGGCGGCTGGATCTGCGGGATGAGCAAGGGGCCGTGTGGACACTAACTCTGAGCCAACGTGAGTGGGCTGCCCTCGATGCTGGTGCGGCGCCGGTTGCCGGGCAAACTTTGCCGTTTCGGGTCGCCCCACAGGCGGCGGTTTCTTTCGCCACATGAACAAACAACATCGGCGGCCTTTCGACCGCCGATGTTGTTTCAGCCCTTCAATCGATCCGCGTATTTCTTGCGGAATTTGGCCACTTTCGGTCCGACCACCGCGGCGCAGTAGGGCTGGTTCGGATGCTGCGCGAAGTACTCCTGGTGGTAGTTCTCGGCCGGCCAGAAGCGTTCGAACGGCGTTACCTCTGTCACGATGCGGCCCGGCCAGGCATGCTCGGCCGTCAGCCGTGCAATCACCGCCTCGGCGGACGCCTTCTGTGCCGCATCGTGGCAATACACCGCGGAACGATACTGCGTACCGACGTCATTACCCTGGCGATTCAGCTGGGTCGGGTCGTGGATGGTGAAAAACACGTCCAGCAGGTCGTCGTAGGGCAGCACCTCCGGATCGAAGCGGATCTGCACCACTTCTGCGTGGCCGGTGCTGCCGTTACAGACCTCCTGGTAGGTCGGGTTCGGCTTGTGGCCACCGGAATAGCCCGAGACGACATCCAGCACGCCTGCCAGCGAATCGAACACGGCCTCCAGGCACCAGAAGCACCCGCCGGCCAGGGTGGCGGTTTGAGGGGATTGGGACATGATGCCTCCTTTCAAAAGGACTTTAGCGCAGCTTTCCAGGAATGGCTGTTGACCTGACCGGCGCATATTTCGTTACACGTTACGAATAGAAACCTGTCAGGCGAACCAAATGCAGGGGAAGGAGTTCCTACGAACCGCCCACATGGACCTCGGCATGGCCGGTGACATGCCATGCCGGAGGCGTTCTCATTCACCTTTGGGGGTGGCCTCCGGTAGAATGCGGCACGCAAACCGGCGTCACCGGTTGGAGCCCCTGCTATGCGATATGTCGCACTCGTCGTCAAATTGTTACTGTTCCTGTTGCTGTTCGGCTTTTGCATGCATAACAGCCAGAGCACGGAAGTGCGCTTTTTCCTCGGCTACGCCTGGCAGGCGCCGATGTTCGTCATCCTGTTCATCGCCTTTGCACTGGGCGCGCTATTGGGCATCGTCGTCAGCTCGCTGCGCGTGATGCGTACCCGTAAGGAGCTGCTCAACCTGCGCCGCGAAATCCGTGCCCGGCAGCAGTCCAGCATTCCTGTCGTCCCCAGCGACGCACTCTAACCACACGAGATCCGCTTGGAATTCGATTACGCCTGGCTGCTGCTGCCGCTGTTCTTTGGCCTGGGATGGCTGGCGGCCCGCATCGACATCCGCC
>CBIHQA010000371.1:0-4588 GCA_966211475.1 uncultured Neisseriales bacterium | reverse complement strand
TGGTACGCGATGGCCGCCATGCTCAATGCCGGCTTCGCGCTGGACTGGGCACGGCGGATGCTGGGGATGAGCTGGCCGGATGCCTACGCCGTGCTGGAGCAGCCAGTCACCGAGGCCGACCCGGTATTCGTCCCCTACCTGGCCGGCGAGCGAGTACCCTTCCACGACCCGAGCCTGCGTGGCGGCTGGATGCGCCTCGGCCCCCACGACACCCAGGAAAGCCTGATGCGCGCCGCCTTCGCTGGCGTGGCCTGCTCGCTGCGGGCAGGGCTGGAAGCCTTGCGGGATGCCGACCTGGCCCCACCCCGGATCAACCTCGCCGGTGGCGGCAACCGGGCCCCGGCCTGGCGGCAATTGCTGGCGGACATGCTCGGTGTGCCGCTGATCCCGGCCGGCATCGACGACGCCTCGGCACGCGGGGCAGCGTTGCTGGGCGGAGTGGCTGCCGGCGTATGGCGGATCGACGGCCTGCCGGCGCTGCCGCCCCGCGATGCCGCCATCGAACCGCGTGCCACGACCATTGGCGACGCGCTGTACGCCCGCTTCCTGGACTACGTGCCGAACGCCCGCTGAATGGTGTCAGCGGTTTCGACGCTGGTTCGTTGACGCAGTATTGTTGACGGTTTGATTCCACAATTTTCAGGTAGCCGATGACCACCCTTGCCAGCCTCTGGCAGCGCGCACCGTCGCCGCTGCGCCACTACCCCGAACGCAGCGTGCTGATCCTGTGTGCCGTGGGCTTTTTCGGTGTGCTGGCATCGCTGCCGCACACCAATGGCGGTGGGCAGCTTGCCGGTCATGCGATGGGGATTTCCCATCCGCTGGCCGCACGCAGTGATGTCGTCGGCTGGCCCGTGTTCGCCCATGTACAGATGAAGCAGGGAAGCGACGGCACCTTCCACCCGGCCTTCGGCGATGCGCCAGCGGCATTCGATGGCAAGACGATCCGGGTACAGGGCTATATGCAGGCGCTGGAAGTCGGCACCCACCAGAAACATTTCCTGGTATCGCGGGATTCGCCGTCCTGCCCCTACTGCCTCGCGGACGGCCCGGACCAGATGGTGGAAGTGTTCGCCGACAAACCGGTGGAAAGCACACTGGACGCGGTGGTAGTGTCGGGCAAGCTGGAGCTGGTGAAGCAACGGGATAACGGGATGTTCTACCGGCTGCACAACGCCACGTCGGTAGATTAAGCCAGCCGTCGTCGCCGTAGCCCGGATGCAGCGTAGCGGAATCCGGGGGCGATCTCTCTTCAAAGAACCAGCACGCCCGGATTTCGCTGTGCTACATCCGGGCTACAAGCGCCCTTACTGGATCGACTTCGCGGCTGTCACCTTATACAGCAGGCCGTTCGGGTCCTTCGGCAACGCCTGGAAGCGGCCGCTGATCTGCACTACGTCGTAGGTGAACTTCACCGGCTTGGCGGCTTCCACATAGATCAGCGAATCCGGCCCGCCCGGCGGGCAGAATGGGCAATTGGGCGGCGTGGAACTCAGCACGAAGCGCTTCTGGTTGTCCTGCATGTCCAGCGGCATCATGTAGCCCGCCAGCTTGACCTCCGGCTGCTGGCTGAGCGCCTGGATGGCCGGGTCGAACACCGGCACATAGCGGCCTTTCTCCAGCTTGGTCTCCACCTTTTTCAGCAGATCCCAGGATACGAAGCCCTCCGGTACGACCACCGGCGTTGCCACGCCTTGCGCATGCGGCTGCACCGGGGGTGGCGCCGGCTGCTTCGCCGCCATCGCGAAGACCGGCAGCAGTGCCAGACATAGCAAGCCGTAGTAGCGCATCACGCCCATTCCCAGACCCTTACTCCGCCAGCGTCCTGGCAATATCCATCCGCGCGGCAGAAATCGCCGGCAGCAACGCAGCCACCACGCCCACCAACACGCCGAGCGCCACGATCCACCATTCCGTGGACAACCAGGCCGCGCCGCTGAGGGTAAGCTGATTGCCCGCCGGCAACAACCATTTCCCGATGGCCGTCACGGCGCCATGCCCCAGCGCCAGCCCGAAAAGCAGGCCCAGCGCGGACAGCACCAAGCCTTCGAGCAACACGGTCGCAAACAGTTGCCAGCGCCGGCCGCCCAACAGGCGCATCACTGCCAGATCGCCTCTACGTTCACGCAAGGTATGGTACAGCGCGACGAATACCGACAAGCCGGCCCCGACGATCAGCAGCAGCGCGAACACCCGGAAGGCATCCAGCCCGAAGCCGACGATGGACAGCAAGCGGGTCGATTCCACCGCCGGCGACGCGGCTTGCAATCCGGGTTGCGCGTTGATGGCACGCGGCAGCATCACCGCCGCCAGCGGCGACTGGAACTGCACCAGCAGCGAGGTCACTTCCTTACCCGACACCACCGTCGGCAACTTGGCCTGGCCGCCCTCGGCCTTGTCCTCGTCGTCATCGGGCTGCGCGTGCACCGCCCAGACGCTTTCCACCGGTGTCAGCACCAATTTGTCCAGGATGGTGCCGGTCGGCGCCAGGATGCCAGTAACGGTATAGGGGAACTGCTTGTGCAGGTCGGCGCTGTCGAACAGACCATGGGCGCCGACGAACTGCTGGCTGAGCGACAAGCCGCTCTGCGCTGCCACATCGCTGCCGATCACCGCCTCCAGCGGCTTCTGCCAGATGCGGCCCTGCGCCAGATGTCCGCCGTACAGATCGAGGTAGGCCGGCTCGGTGCCGACGATGCGGAAGCCGTTGAAGTTGTCGCCAAGAGCCAGCGGCACCACCCGCTTGATCATCGGATTGGCGCGCAGCATCGCCGTCGTCCCCACCGGCACGTTGCCGGTCGGCACGTCGGAGTGGTAGACCGCCGACAGCACCAGTTGCAACGGGCTGCCCTTGGCGCCGACCACCATGTCGATGCCCTGTGCGTTGCGGGTCAGCCGGTCCTCCAGCTGGTTGGAGAACAGCAGCAGCAAGGTGATGGTGCCGAGCCCCAGCGCAAGCAGGAACACGTTGAGCACCGTATTGAGCGGTTGCTCCTTGATATTCGCGGTCGCCAGACGAAGCAGGTTCATGCCTGGGCCTCCAGGTTGAAGGTCTGGGCAAAGCGGGCCTTGGCCCGTGCATCGTGGGTGGCCACCAGCAGGCTGGCGCCACTACGCGCGGCAGCGGCAAACAGCTGGTCCAGCGCGGCCTCCGCATTGGCGTCATCCAGGCTGGCGGTCGGCTCGTCGGCAATCAGCAGACGCGGCTTGTTGACCACGGCCCGCGCAATGGCGGCCCGCTGGCGCTGGCCCTGGCTCAGGCGGCCGGGTTTGACGCCGGCCAAGTCGGCCAGGCCCAGGTCTCCCAGCACGCTGCGGCAATGCGCGACATCCTGCGGCGTACCGGCGAGGTATTGCGCCAGCAGCAGGTTGTCGAGCACCGACAGGTTCGCCAGCAGCTCCAGTTGTTGCAGCACCACGCCGATATTGCGGCCACGGAAATGATCCAGCGCCGCTTGGCCGAGTGGCGTCAGGTCGGTCTCTGCCACCGTCACCGTGCCTTGGGCGGGCCGCAGCAAACCGGCGATCAGGTGGATCAGCGTGGTCTTGCCGCAACCGGAAGGACCAACCAGTGCCGCCGCGCCTTGTTGCGGCAGGGCCCAGTCGGGGAAGGTCAACGTTCGGCCGCCGGGATAGCGGTAGGACAGGGACTGAAGGCGGAACATGCGTGCTCCAGATAGGCGCGTGGCGATGCTGCGGCAACGCGCAATGGAAGAACCTCGTTGACGACGGTTACATCTGGAAACCATCAATCGAGACACGCAATGTTATAACATAACAAATTAAAAAACATGAAGCGTGTTGAGACGATTCCACGCCCACAAAAGCAAACAGGGCAGGCCATCCTCACGGATGACCTGCCCTGCTCAATGAAACGAATGCGATGTTGCGGCAGCGATCACGCCGCCGACTTCGCGCCCCCGCCTCGCAGCGATACCGCCGCCTCCACCACCGCTGGCCAACCCATCTCCGTGCTGCTCCGCCGGTCGTCGGACAAGGGGTCGTGCCGCACGCCCATCTGGTCCAGCACCAGGTGCACGGTCGGCTCTACCCCTGCCCTTGCCAGGCAAGCCTTGGCGCATGACAGCGCACAACCATCCAGCGCCAGGATCGGCCGGCCGGACTGGGCAATGCGGGTAGGTGCCAGTACACCGCCTCCGACCCCTGTGGTGCAGGACATTTCCGCCAGCCTGCCCTGGTCGAGCTGGACGGCGAAATGGTTGGCCATCTGCCCGACGTTCGGGCAGCCCGAACAGGCGTAGACCAGGGGAATGGAAGGACTTTTCATCTCGTGTCTCCTGTCGGCCGGGCAACACGCTCACCGGCCGGTATGTCGGCGCAGGGACTGCGCACTGATGAGCAGTCTACGGCGCGTCCTGTTCCTGCTCCTTGACCTGTGTCAATGACGGTTGGCGGTACTCCACCGCCCGGCGGGCAGGTCATGCTGATTCGCCGCAGGTTGATGCGGATCAAATCCCGTTGGCCCGTTCTGTCTTACCGTGCGCACCTGACTGCTATCCAATGTTTTCGAATGGAAAAGCGCCTTTCGAAAATCCCCTTTTCCGTCGTCCCGCGGGTCAGACCCGCC
>CBIHQA010000370.1:0-4591 GCA_966211475.1 uncultured Neisseriales bacterium | reverse complement strand
CCGCCGGGGATCTGGCTGCCTTCGACTCCCTCTATGCCCGCCACCGCCGTGGGCTATACGCCTTTCTCGCTCGGCTGCTGCCTTATGCCACGCACTGGGTAGACGATATCTTTCAGGACGTCTGGCTCAATGTGGCCCGTTCGCGGCACCGCTACCGGCCGGAAGCGCAGTTCCGCACCTGGCTGTACCAGATTGCCCGCAACCGGACCATCGACTACCTGCGGGAGCATCAGCCGGTGCTGGCGGCGGAATTGATCGCCACCGGCTCGCCGGACGAAGGCGACCCGCTCGACCGGCTACCCGCGCCGGACCTGGAAACGCCGGAGGACACGCTGGCCCGGAAGCAGCGTGCGCAACACTTGGGCCGTGCGCTGACAGCACTGCCGCCCGTGCAGCGCGAAGTGTTCCTGCTGCGTGAGCAAGCCGAGATGTCGCTGGAACAGATAGCGAAATTGACCGGCGTGAATGCCGAAACCGCGAAGAGCCGTCTGCGCTACGCCATCGCCAAACTGAGGGCCGCCCTGGGCGGCAAGCTGGAATGAGCAAACCGACCGACTCCGCCGTGCCGCACGACGACGCGGTATCGGATGCCTACCGCGACCTGCCGCCGCGCGAGCCGACTGCCGCGCTGGATGCGCGCGTCCGTGCTCTGGTGCAGGCGGAGCTGGCCAGCAAGGCACCCGCAGCGCCGGCCGAGCAGGATGAAGCCGACGGACACCACCTCGCCGAGGTGATCCCGCTGCCCCCGCCGCGTCGCAACTGGACGGTGCCGCTGGCGGCGGCCGCCTCCTTCCTGGGGGCGCTGACCATTGGCCTGTGGTGGTTTGGTGGCGTCTTCGGCCAGCATGAAGAAAAGGCATTGCTGACCTTCGAGGAGACCGCCTCCGAGCCGGCGGTCGTCGTGGCCCAAGCCGAGAAACCCGCATCGGTCGCTGCTGCCCCGGTCGTCAGTGAGCAACCGGCCAGCGAGTTGCCTGCCAGTGCACCGACCGTGCTGGCCCAGGCGGACACGGCGACGCAGCCCGCACCGCCGGTTGCGGCAAAGTCCGAACAGGCGCCTATCCCGGCGGCCCCTGCCGCTGCACCGCCTGCCCCTTCGGCAGCGGCGCCGGCTGCGCGGGAGGCGTTTTCCCCGCCCAAGGCGGCAGAACCGGCTGCTGCTGCACCTTCGGCCGATTCGGCGGCCGGACCGTCCGCTTCTTCCGATGGAACGGCATTGCGTAAAGCTGCCCCGACCGCGACAGGCACCCTTGCTGCACCCATGGCTGGCAATCAGGCCCAGGCCGAGCAGGGGGCCAGCGCTGCTGCTGCGAAACCGGCTCGCCCGGCGCCCACGCTGGAGAGCATCCGCCGCCTGAAGCGGGACGCCAAGGAGTCGGAAGCCCGTGCCGAATTCCATCGTTGGCTGCTCCGCCATCCTGGCGCTGTTGTTCCGGAAGACCTGCGCAGTCTGCTGGAATCGGGTGCCAGTTCACCCGCCCCCTGATCCTGCCCTGACGGTCAGGTCGGGGATTCTGTGCAAGCCCGCTCTGCTCGGGTTTTCTCCGCTATCCCGCGCCAGAGGCCGCTTTGCGGTCTGCCGAGCGGTTTGGTGATCGTCGTGATGGTGGCATATTCTTCCCAGGCATAGGCCCTATGGTGGCCCCGCCAGGGCCGCGATAGGTCTTTCATCCAGCCTGTCCGCCGGGCCAGGGCTGACCCGGTGAAGAAGGAGCCAATCGATGCCGATCAAGCCGATTCCCGAGGGTTATCACACCGTCACGCCTTATCTCACCGTGGACAATGCCGATGAGCTCATCGGCTTCTTGCAGCGTGCCTTTCAGGCCGAAGTGACCTTCCGCATGAACAATGACGAAGGCCGTGTCCGTCATGCCGAACTGCGCGTCGGCGATTCGATGGTAATGGTGGCCAACGCCACCTCGGACTGGAAGGCGCGGGCGGCGGCGTTCTACCTGTACGTCCCGGATTGCGATGCAGTCTACGAGCGGGCGCTTCAGGCCGGGGCGACGTCCATCATGCCGCCGGCCGACCAGTTCTATGGTGACCGCAGCGGCGGTGTGCGCGATGGCTTCGGCAACGACTGGTGGATCGGCACGCGGATCGAGAACGTTTCGTCCGAAGAGATGAAGGTCAGGGAAGCCGCGCAGCGGAAGCGCTGAAGGAGTGTGTCCGGCGGGCCGGTCAGCACGGCGGCCGGCTCAAGGCTGTCAGCAATTGCCTGGGCGGCCATCGCCGCCTGCCGCGATGGGCGGGCTGTCCGGAAAACCGGTCCGCAGCCCCGCGGGTAATGCTCGGAGGGGGACGCGCCTAGTTCGGCTGCCGCGTAATCAGCGCGACCAGTCGTTCGGCGTCGGACAGCAGGGTCACCACGTCGGTGCGTAGCGCCTGCGCAAGGCGCGATAGCAGCTTCAGCGAAGGGTTGGCCAAGCCACGCTCGATCTGGCTCAGGTGGGCGCGCTCCACGTCGGCACGGTGAGCCAGTTCCTCCTGGGACAAGCCGGCCGCGACGCGGGCCAACTTCACATTGATACCCAGGTGTTTTTGCAGGTGGTCGAATTCTTCGCTCATTTGGCTAAGAATCGTTCCTTGGCGCGGCTTTGGCCACGGGACAAAGAACACAGAAGTGAGGCTGTCTCACATGGTTTGCGTGTGCAATCACGCTTATCGTATTGAACGAACCACATGTAGACCTTGCGCTACCGCAAATTGATGTGATCTCGGTATCGGCAGGCTGTTTTCATTGTGGCCGCGTATCGCTGTTCCAAGCGCGAAAAGCGGGGTGTCCCGACAGACGGGAGGATGAAGCGGGAAGGCAGGAATTGGCACCTGGCACGCGATTTGCACTGAACCAGGCGTCACTATCCAAACCAACCCGACCCACAAGGTCTCATCCAGGAGTCCGCGACATGGCCAGCGAAATCGCCCACCCCACTACCCGTGAAGCGAGCGCACAACTCAAGTCCCGTCTGTATGCGGTGAAGAAGGAGTTGAAATACTGGAACCAGCAACCCGCCTCGGCAATGAGCCAGCGGCGCATCGCCGATCTGGAACGCCTGTATGGGCAAATCCGCGACGCGTTCGAAACGCGTCGACAAGCAGCCTGATCAGCGGGAGACCCCCGGATTTGCTACGTCGCGGTGCGTGCTGCACCGCAAGAAAGCATGCGGGACATCCTGTTCCGCCAAAACGGCACCCGATGGGTGCCGTTTTTTTTACCGATGATAAAGTCGGGAAGCCCCATCAGAAGCCCACTGACTACTTATTTACGGACCTACGACCGATTCAGCAATGCTCTGGCCTGGATGACGCCGGGACGGCGATCCGTAAGCCTTTGCTGAACGGGAGATGATCTGACCAGTTGTTGTAATTGTTGCGTTGCAACATATCCTCTATCCTGTTCCTCGTATCCGGCGCTGCCGTCCTCTCTGCCGGATGCAACAGCAGTGGAGGTGGCATGCGAAAACGCGCGATAACCTTGGCATTGCAAGGCGGCGGCTCCCACGGTGCATTCACCTGGGGCGTACTGGACCGCCTGCTGGAAGACCCCCGCATCGAGATTGAAGGTATCAGCGGTGCCAGCGCTGGTGCGATGAATGCGGTCGTGCTGTCGCACGGCTATGTGGAAGGAGGCCGGGAAGGCGCCCGGCAGGCGTTGCGGGCCTTCTGGGAGCGGGTGGCGGACAAGGCCGCACTGCACTTCCTGCCGGAGCAGTTGCCGACGCAGGCCAGCGGGGCAGGGCCCGCCCAGCCGATGCCGGCGCTGAAGGCCTACCTGTTCCTCACCCGCTTCTTTTCCCCTGACCAGCTCAACCCTTTCGACATCAACCCGCTGCGGGACATCCTGCACGAGCAGATCGACTTTGAACGGCTGCGGCAGCACGGGCGCATCAAGTTGTTCATTGCCGCCACACGGGTCAGCACCGGCAGCCTGCGGCTGTTCCGCAACAAGCAGCTCACTCTGGACACCGTGCTGGCCTCCGCCTGCCTGCCCTCGCTGCACCGCGCCGTGGAGATCGACGGCGAGCCCTACTGGGATGGCGGTCTGTCCGCCAACCCGCCGATTTTCCCGTTGCTGCACCAATGCAGCGCTCGAGACCTGATGGTGGTCCTGTTGCACCCGATGCGTCGGGACACCGAGCTGAAATCCGCGGACGACATCTGGCACCGGCTCAACGAAATCAGCTTCAGCTCCGCCTTCTTCAGCGAACTGCAAGGCATCGCGCTGGCCAAGCGGCAGGTCGAGCACTGGCCATTCTCCTTCGGTCGGCTGGAGCGCCGGCTGCGCAAGCTCAATATGCACGTGGTGGAAGCCGAGGACGTGATGAGCCAGCTCAGCGTGCTGAGCAAGCTCAACGCCCATCCCTCCTTCGTTGGAGAGTTGTACGAGGAGGGGCGGCGGCGGGCGGAGCTGTGGTTGGCGGACAACCGCCGGCATGTGGGGGTAAGGTCGTCGTTCAGCCTGGCGAGGTTGTTGCAGTAGGGGGCTGTAGGGGCGGGCCAATCCCCCCACGGCCCACACTACGAAGAAAACACCGTCGCGGGCCATGCCCCCGCCAACAACGTGGGGTTTTGTAGCTCAAAACCCCCTAAG
>CBIHQA010000369.1:0-4593 GCA_966211475.1 uncultured Neisseriales bacterium | reverse complement strand
TCGAGTTCGCGCCAGCGCAGCAGTGCTTCCACCGCGACCAGCGTTTCGTTCTGCAGGTCGACGACCGGCTGGTAGTGCAACACCATTTCGCCGTGCCGCAGGCCGCTACGCAGACGGGCCTCCAAACCCAACCGCTCCTGCACCCGCTGTTCGATCTCGTGGGTGAAGAAATGGTAGCCGTTGCGACCCAGCTCCTTGGCCTTGTACATCGCGAGGTCGGCCTTGCGCAGCAGCACCTGATGGTCTGCCCCGTCCATCGGGTACAGCGCCACCCCCACGCTGGCGGTCACGTAGTGCAGGTTGTGCAGCACCAGGAACGGCTGCGAGAACGCCTGCACCACCCGCTCGGCAATACGCTGCGCCACCATGCCGTCGGCGATGCCGGGCAGGATCACCACGAATTCGTCGCCGCCAAGCCGGGCCAGCGTCTCGCCTTCGCGGATGCATTCACCGAGGCGGGAGGCGGCCTCCCGCAACAGTGCATCGCCGGCCGCGTGACCGAACAGGTCATTGATGTTCTTGAAGTTGTCCAGGTCGATGAACAGCAGCGCGCTGACCGCATCCTTGCGCTTGGCCACGCCAATCGCCTGGTCTAGGCGGTCGAGCATCAGTACGCGGTTCGGCAAACCGGTTAGGTC
The DNA here is from genome assembly GCA_966211475.1 of uncultured Neisseriales bacterium. Taxonomy (GTDB): domain Bacteria; phylum Pseudomonadota; class Gammaproteobacteria; order Burkholderiales; family Leeiaceae; genus Leeia. The sequence continues at coordinate 3,955 of CBIHQA010000369.1, read as the reverse complement.
GTCGAAATTGGCTTGCCGCAGCAGCCGCTCCTCGTAGCTGCGGCGGACGGTGACGTCTTCTTTCACCGCGATGAAGTGGGCAATCTCGCCCTGCTCGTCCTTCAGCGGCGAGACGATGGCCTGTTCCCAGAACAGCTGGCCGTCACGGCGCAGGCTGCAGAACTCGCCGCGCCAGGCTTGCCCGGCGTTGACGGTTGCCCACAGTTCACTGAAGGTAACCTCGTCGATATCTGGCGGACGGGTGAACTCCAGCGAACGGCCGACGGCTTCGTGTGGCGGGTAGCCGGAGACTTCCTGGAACTTGGGGTTGACGTAGTCGATGCGCCCGTCGCGGTTGGTGATGACCACAGACACTGGGCTCTGTTCGATCGCCAGCGACAGGATGCGCACGCGCTCTTCGGCCAACCGATGGTGCGCCCGTACCTCGACCTCGCGCAGCTCCCGCTCAATGGCCGGAACCAGCCGCGCCAGGCTGTCCTTGCTCAGAAAATCGTGGGCGCCGCGCTTGAGCAGCGCCACCACATCCTCGGCCTGCACCACCCCCGACAGGATGATAAAGGGCAGGTCCTTGCCACTGCGTTGCAGAACCTCCAGCGCCTGTTCGGCGCCGAAGCCTGCCAACTGGTAATCGCACAGCACCAGATCCCACTCGCCGTGGTCCAGCGCGGCTTGCATGGCGTCCTCATCTTCGACCCGATGCACCTGCGGCGACAGGCCGCCCCGAGCCAGTTCGCGCGTGATCAGTTCGGCGTCGTCTTCCGAGTCCTCGATGTGCAGTACGCGCAGGGGTTTGACCATGCGTCGTGCTCCTTATACCGGTGAGGGAACGTTGATGCCGGCCCAGTAGGCGCCGAGCTGGCGGATCACGCCGGTAAAAGCGGTGAAATCCACAGGCTTGCGGATATAGCTGTTGACGCCAAGATCATAGCTGGTGGCGATGTCGTTGTGGTCGTCCGATGTGGTCAGGAACACGACGGGAATACGGCGAGTTTCCCTCGCCCCGCGGATGCGGCGCAAGACCTCCAGGCCGTCCATGCCTGGCAGCTTGATGTCGAGCAGAACCAGGGCGGGCGGCTCGCATTCCGGCGCGCCGTCGGTGCCGCGATGGAACAGCAGGTCCAGCGCGTCTTCCCCGCTGGCAACCGGCACCACATCCACGTCAGCGGCGGCCGCCTTGAAGGCATGCACCGCCAGTTCGATGTCGTCCGGGTTGTCTTCAACCAGCAGGATCTTAGCGTGTGTCATCGTTGTCTCGTATTGCGGCGCAGGTGAAATAGAAAGCGGCGCCCTGGCCGACCTCGGCGTCTGCCCAGATCCGGCCACCATGACGGGCCAGGATGCGCTGCACGGTGGCAAGGCCAATCCCGGTGCCTTCGAAATCATCCGCCCTGTGCAGCCGCACAAAGGGGGTGAACAAACGGCCGGCGTATTGTTTGTCGAAACCGGCCCCATTGTCGCGTAAAACATAGACAGTGCGCCCGTCCTGCATTTCGGTGCCGAACTGGACCACCGGGTGTTCGGTGCGACGCGTGTACTTCCAGGCATTGGCCAGCAGATTTTCCAGTGCGATCTTCAGTGCGCGCCGGTCGCCCTGGACCACCATGCCAGGCTGAATTTGCATGTCGACGTGACGCTCCGGCTCACGCTCGCGCAACCGGACCACGATGTCACCTGCCATCCGGGACAGGTCCACTCGCTCCACCACCAGATCGCCGGAACTGGAGCGCGACAGCTTGAGAAAGCTGTCGATCATTTCGGCCATCTCGCGCGTGCCAGCGCCGATGCGCTGCAGGTAGCGGCGCCCCTGGTCGTCCAGCCGTTCCACGTAGTCGTCATGCAGGATCTGGCTGAAGCCCTCGATACGGCGTAGCGGTGCGCGCAGATCGTGCGACACCGAATAGGTGAACGCACTCAGCTCCTTGTTCGCCAGATCCAGCTCCGCGGTGCGCTGCTTCACCCGTTGCTCCAGCGAGGCATTGATGTCGCGGATTTCCTCATAGGCGTAGCGCAGGCCGGCGTTCATCACCCCGAACGCCGCCACCATGCGGTCCAGCTCGTCAGGCGCCTTGCGGCGGCGGCGATGCAGGATCAGCGGCGGCGAGGACCCCTGTAGGTTGTACGCCCCCAGGAAGTTGGCGATGGTGGTCAGATGGCGTGTGAGCAGCCGATGCACGATGTACAGGATGAACATCGACACCAGGAAGGTCTTGACCCCCTGGCTGATCAGGATCACCACGATGCGATCGAACAAGCGCCGGTAGATCTGCCGCAGGGTCGCCTCGATATAGAGCACCCCGATTTGCCGGGGGCTGCCCTGGTCGTCGACCACGATGGGGAATTCGCGCGTGATTTCCAGCGCTTGCCGCTGCTGGCGGTTGCCGGCGGTGACGATCAGCGGATGGGCGACGCCGACAGTGGTTTCGCGCACTTCGGCGGCCTGGATGTCCGGCAGGCGCAGAATGCCTTCGAGCTGCAACTTCAGTAGCGGGGCATCCACGTTCCACAGACTGCCCGCCACCCCGGCGAGGTAGGCATGCTGGATCTCGTCGAGACGGCTTTCGATGGCACCGACGTCGCGCCGGTAATCGAGGTACAGCTCGAGCAAAGTGGAAACCAGGGTCACGGCGGAGCTGAACAGCAGGATCAGCGTCAGCAGCCGAAAGCCGATGCTCTGCCGGCGAGTCCGGATGGCGGCACGCCAGCGCCGCCATCGTGGCAAGGGATGCGGCTCAGGCGCGGCGCGACGATCAGCGTCGTCTTCGCTGTTTGGCGGCTTGCTCTCTGCACGGTCCATCCGCATGCACTCCTCCCGACTAGAGGCCAGGTGGCCACGCGGGTACCTTGAATGTGTGTGATTGATCCGGCCCGCAAATACCAGAGCCTGTTAATACCAGCTTAAAAAAAACTGTCCCGGGCATCGCCCGTCAATTCCACACACCGACCGCCCTTGCTTGCGGTTTTCTGTCCTTCCCTTCCAAAGGACCTGGGTTTCGATCCCGCGACAAGCTCGGCATCATCCCGAACACGATTCCAACAATCAGCAGGCCGGATCGATGGCGCGCGGTCATCAGCCGCTTGTGTACTACACAGCCGTCATCCGGTGAGTCGGCGCATTATAAACCTGCTACGGTCGAACCCGCTGCCCCGAATAGGACGAATCTTGCAGGCCATGTTGCTTGGCCCGATCCGGCCTCGGAGGCGAAATGTGGCAGCCTCGTCGAGGCTTGGCAACAGGGATCGTCAACCTGAAAAGCCCGACGTTTGCGGTGGCTGGGTTTGCTAGTTATGCTGCATGAAGCTGCTTGCCTCTTTTGTTTGTACTTCTTCCGTCCTGCTTTCGATAGGGCGAGTACCGTTCAACCGCGCCCCGCTTGGGGTGGCCCAGAAGGAGAATGTGCGTGAGAACTTGGTTTGGGAGCGTATTGATCGGCGCGTTGCTGACCGGGCAAGCCGCGGTCGCGGCGGAAACGCTGAAGTTCATCACCATCGAGGCCGAACCCTGGGCGTCGGTCGATGCGACCACCCACAAGGCGGTGGGGTTTTTCCCCAACCTGGTTCACGAACTGGAGAAGCGTACCGGCTACAAGATCGTCATGACCTTGTCGCCCTATGCTCGCATCGACCATGAGCTGGAATCCGGCCTGCAGGATTGCACGGTCGTGATCATCACCAAGGAGCGGTCCCGCATCGCCAAGGTGGGCGAACAGATTTCCAGCCACCCGCTCGGCGTCATCGCCCGTAAGGGCGTGCCGTTGCATGGCTATGCCGACCTACGCAACCTGTCGATTTCGGTGCTGCGTGGCGCGGACATCCTCCCCAAGTTCGACGGCGACGCCACGCTCAAGAAGGAATACGACACCGACTACTACACCGGGCTACTGAAGATTGCGCACAAGCGGGTGGACGCGGTGGCCGGCTCCATCCCCACCATCCGTTTCCTGGCCCAGCAAAAGGG
>CBIHQA010000368.1:0-4621 GCA_966211475.1 uncultured Neisseriales bacterium | reverse complement strand
AAGGGTGAGGCTTGGCTCGGCCGCTTTCATTCCGGTCTGGGCCGGCCGAATACGTCCTCGCCGATATATCCTCGTCCGCTATCGGGCGTGTAGGATGCGTCAAGCGGAGCGGGCGCATCGGTTGCGGCTGGCCGCGCACCCTGCGTGCTTTGTATGGAATCGTCGATGAATCAGCGCATTGCCTTCCCGCCCCGCGGACCGTTTTTCAACGCCCTCAAGGAGCGGGTCGACGCTTATCTGAACGACCATCACCTGCGCCCCACCGGAAACTGGCGCCTCTACTGGAAGACCCTGTTCGGCGTGTCGCTGCTGCTGGGCAGCTATCTGATGCTGGTATGGGGCGTCGAGCAGTGGTGGTCTGTGCTGCTGGCGGCGTTTGGCGTGGTGCAGGGCTTCGTGCTGCTGGCCTTCAACACCATGCATGACGGCTGCCATGGCAGCTATTCCCGCAATCGTGCGGTCAACTGGCTGATGGGCGCGTCGCTCGACATCATGGGCGGCAGCAACATGCTGTGGCGGCAGAAGCACAACATGCTGCACCACACCTACACCAATATCGACGGCAAGGACGACGACATCGCCATTGGTGCGCTGATGCGGCTGTCGCCCGGCCAGCCCTGGCACCCGTGGCACCGCCTGCAACACTGGTATGCGCCGGTGCTCTATAGCCTGCTAACTATCTACTGGCTGGTGTTTTCCGACTGGCACAAGGTCATCGTCAACCGCATCGGCGATACGCCGCTCCAGCCGCGCGCCAAGTGGGAACTGCCGTATTTCATCTCCACCAAGCTGGCTTACCTTGGCTATGCGCTGGTGCTGCCGAGTTTCTTCCACCCGTTCTGGCAGGTGCTGCTGGTGTTCATCGGCATCCATCTGCTGTTCGGGCTGACGCTGTCGCTGGTGTTCCAGCTGGCCCATACCGTCGAAGGCACCGCCTTCCCGCTGCCGGAAGGGACGCAGGGCAAGATGGCCGATGAATGGGCCGTCCACCAGGTCAAGACTACTGCCGACTTTGCGCCGAAAAGCCGTTTCGCGACCTTTTACATGGGTGGTTTGAATTTCCAGGTCGAACACCATCTGTTCCATAAGATCAGCCACATCCACTACCCGGCCATCAGCCGCATCGTCCGCCAGACCTGCGAGGAGTTCTCGGTGCCGTACCAGAGCTTCCCGTCGGTGCGGGCCGCGCTGAGGGCGCACTTCCGCTTCCTGCATCGCATGGGGCAGCGGCCGCAGCTGGCAGCGTGATCGCCGGATATAGCGTTTACCAGGGTCTACAGAAATGTCGAAGCGCGATTATTACGAAGTCCTGGGCGTCAACCGCGATGCCCCGGAAGATGAAATCAAGAAGGCTTACCGCAAGCTGGCGATGAAGTACCACCCGGACCGCAATCCGGACAGCAAGGAAGCGGAGGAGAAGTTCAAGGAGGCCAAGGAGGCCTACGAGATTCTCTCCGAGCCGGAAAAGCGGGCCGCCTATGACCAGTATGGCCATGCCGGCGTCGACCCCAGTGCAGGTGGCGCGGGCGGGTTTGGCGGACAGGGCTTTGGCAGCTTCGCCGACGCGTTCGGCGACATCTTCGGCGACATCTTCGGCGGCGGGGGAGGGCGTGGCCGCGGCGGCGTCTACCGTGGTGCCGACCTGCGCTACAACCTGGAAGTGACGCTGGAAGAAGCGGCGCGTGGTTGCGAAAAGCAGATCCGCATCCCCAGCATGGAATCTTGCGACGTCTGTAACGGTTCCGGCGCCAAGCCCGGCACGCAACCCAAGACCTGCAACACCTGCGGCGGCCACGGCCAGGTGCGCATGCAGCAAGGGTTCTTCTCCATCCAGCAGACCTGCCCGACCTGCCATGGCACCGGCAAGGTCATTCCCGAGCCCTGCACGGCTTGCCACGGCGTCGGCCGGGTGAAGAAGCAGAAGACCCTGTCGGTGAAGATTCCGGCCGGTGTGGACGAGGGCGATCGCATCCGCCTCTCCGGTGAGGGCGAACCTGGTCAGGCCGGTGGCCCGTCCGGCGACCTGTACGTGGTGATCCACCAGAAGGCGCACGGGGTATTCCAGCGCGACGGGTCGGACCTGCATTGCGAGATGCCGATCAGCTTCACCGTGGCGGCGCTCGGTGGGGAGATCGAAATCCCCACGCTAGACGGCAAGGCCAAGATCAAGATCTCGCCCGAAACCCAGACCGGCAAGGTCTACCGCTTGCGCGGCAAGGGCATCAAGGGCGTGCGCAGCAGCGTATTTGGCGACCTGATGTGCCATGTGGTGGTCGAAACGCCGGTGAATCTCACCGAACGGCAGAAGCAGCTGCTGCACGAGTTCGAGGAGATCAATCAGGCCGACAGCGAAACGCACCAGCCGCGTGCCAAGTCATGGATGGACAAGGTTCGCGAGTTCTTCGAATAACGCGACCAAGCACCCACAAAAACGGGGGTATCGGCAGTGGCCGATACCCCCGTTTTTCATTCTGCGGCGGCGGATTTCCGTGGGGTTTTCGAGGGGTTGCGGTTTCTACGTAGGCGAATTTGCGGTTTTTACGGATAGAGCCGCCAATGCCGCATCAAGACAGCGTTTTGGTTTGTCCGATTAGTCAGACGGCACGAATCCGGCAAATTTCAGGATGAAATTGTCTCGTTTTTACAACATTGGCGATTTGCCTGCTTGAATGCGCTGTCCAGTTCGCCAGCCTCAGATTTCCCGTCTATAAATCAGTCACCTGACCGTGGTCGGGTCGAAATTTTCTGTATACAGTATACAATTATTGCCGGGATGCAAATGGCCATGTCATGGGAGGTCGCGACAACGGCGGGAGACATTCGGGAGTTGCGGTTCACCCGGCATCCTGCCCTGTGCTAAGTTGCGCGCCATGCGTGCCAACCGCCCCACGAAGACGGCGGTACGCTCGTTCATAATCCTGAAAGAGAGAGGAATTTCGATGAATGCTCGCAAATGGCTGACGATGTCGGCATCGGTAGCGCTGGCGCTGGGCGGCCTGCAAGCGCAAGCAGCGAAGACCCTGATCTACTGCTCGGAAGGCAGCCCGGAAGGCTTCGACGCGGCACAATTCACCGCTGGTACCACGTTTGATGCGAGTGCCGAAACCATCTACAACCGCCTGGTTCAGTTCGAACGCGGCGGCACCAAGGTGATCCCGGGTCTGGCCACCAGCTGGGACGTGAGCCCGGATGGCCTGGTGTACACCTTCCACCTGCGCAAGGGCGTGAAGTTCCACTCCAACGAAAGCTTCAAGCCGTCGCGTGACTTCAACGCCGACGACGTGATCTTCACCTTCGAACGGATGACCAACAAGGATCACCCGTTCAACAAGGCCTACCCGGTCCAGTTCGAATACGCCTCGGACATGGGCATGCAGGACAACCTGACCAAGATCGAAAAGGTTGACCCGCTGACCGTCCGCATGACCCTGAAGACGGTCGATGCCTCCTTCATCGCCAACCTGGCGATGTCCTTCGCGTCGGTCTACTCCGCCGAGTACGCCGACAAGCTGCTGAAGGACGGCAAGGCTTCCGAGATCAACACCCAGCCGATCGGTACCGGTCCGTTCCAGCTGGTGCGCTACGACAAGGACGCGCAGATCCGCTACAAGGCCTTCGCCCAGTACTGGGGCGGCAAGCAGCCGATCGACAACCTGATCTTCGCGATCACCAAGGATTCCGCCGTTCGCGCCCAGAAGCTGAAGGCCGGCGAGTGCCAGATTTCCTCCTACCCGAAGCCGGCCGAAGTGGCGACGCTGAAGGATGATCCGAAGCTGAAGGTGATGCAGCAGAACGGCCTGAACATCGGCTACCTGTCCTTCAATGTGAAGCACAAGCCGTTCGACAACGCCGACGTGCGTCGCGCGCTGTCCATGGCCATCAACAAGAAGGCCATCATCGACGCCGTGTACCAAGGCGCCGGCCAGGCTGCGGTCAACCCGATCCCGCCGACCATGTGGTCCTACAACAAGAGCGTGAAGGACTACGAATACAACCCGACCAAGGCCAAGGAACTGCTGGCCAAGGCTGGCTACCCGAACGGCTTCGAAACCAAGCTGTGGGCGCTGCCGGTGCAACGTCCGTACAACCCGGGCGGCAAGCAGATGGCCGAAATGGTGCAGGCTGACCTGGCCAAGATCGGCGTGAAGGCCGAAATCACCACCTACGAATGGGGCGAGTACCTCAAGCGTGGCAAGCAAGGTGAAAGCGACATCGGCATGTTCGGCTGGACCGGTGACAACGGTGATCCGGACAACTTCCTGAACACCCTGCTGGGTTGCGATGCGGTCGGTGGCTCCAACTACGCCCAGTGGTGCAACAAGGAGTTCGACGATCTGGTCCAGAAGGCCAAGCAGACCAGCAACGTGAAGGAACGCACCAAGCTGTACGAACAGGCTCAGGTTGTGTTCAAGCGTGAAGCGCCGTGGGCCACCATCGCCCACTCGGTGGTGTACACCCCGATGACCAAGAACGTGAACGGCTTCCTGATGAGCCCGTTCGGCCTGTTCTCGTTCTATGGCGTGAGCGTCAAGTAAGACACACGGCTGACAAAGGTGATGGCCCGCGTGCGGGCCATCGTCACGCCTCACTCCCGCCGGCGGGCGGGAGTCGGAGGGTGGGA
>CBIHQA010000367.1:0-4627 GCA_966211475.1 uncultured Neisseriales bacterium | reverse complement strand
TGAATTGCTCAAGCGGGTCGAGGCCGAATCGGCCAACCCCTTGGGCGACGTGATGTGGGGGGGCTCGATGTCCACGCTCGACCCCTCGCGCAAGTATTTCGAAGCGTTCCACACGTCGGAAGAAGGCGCGTTCTTTGACGACCTGAAGATCTCCGACGGCAAGATCACCAGCTTCACGCAGATCCCCAGCGTGGTGATGATCAACACCAAGCTGGCCGGCAATATCAAGATCGAAGGCTATGCCGACCTGCTCAACCCGGCGCTCAAGGGCAAGATTGCCTTCGCCGATCCGTCCAAGTCTTCTTCCTCCTTCGAGCACCTGGTCAACATGCTCTACGCCATGGGCAAGGGCGATCCGGACAAGGGTTGGGGTTACGTCACCGCCTTGGCCAAGAATCTGGACGGCAAGCTGCTCTCCGGCTCTTCGGCCGTCTACAAGGGCGTGGCCGACGGCGAATACTCGGTGGGCCTGACCTTCGAGGAAGGGGCTGCGACCTATGTGCAGTCCAAGGCACCAGTGAAGATCGTCTACATGAAGGAAGGCGTGATCTCCAAGCCGGACGGCGCAGCCATCATCAAGGGCGCCAAGAACCTGGAGAACGCGAAGAAGTTCATCAACTTCCTCTCCAGCAAGGACACGCAGAGTCTGATTGCCAGCCAATTGAACCGCCGCTCGGTGCGCAAGGACGTGCCTGTCGCGACGGGCCTGACGCCGGTGGCAAGCATCAAGCTGATCTCCGACAACGAGGACATCGTCGGCAAGAGCAAGCGCGCCTGGCTCGACAAGTTCAAGGACATCTACACCAGCCAGTAATCGGCTGGGTCCAGGTGATTCCGGCGGCAGGCCGGAATCACCGCCATCCCTCTTCAACTATCGCAATTTCCACCATTGCAGCTTCCACCAGCGGCGGTTGGCGCGCGTCCATTGCGATATCGCATTGGGCATGGCCTACGCGCCGCTGGGTTCAACACATAAGAAAAAAGACGGGGACATTCGTGAGCGTATCCATCAGCGTTGAAAACGTTGTAAAGCAATACGGGTCGACGACCATCATTCCGGATTTGTCGGTACAGATCAGGAACGGGGAGTTCTTCACCCTGCTCGGCCCGTCCGGCTGCGGCAAAACGACCCTGCTGCGCATGATTGCCGGCTTCAACAGCATCGAAGCGGGCACCATCCGGTTCGACAACCAGATCATCAACGACATTCCGGCGCACAAGCGCAACATCGGCATGGTGTTCCAGAACTACGCGATCTTTCCGCACCTCACGGTCCGCAAGAACGTCGAGTACGGCTTACAGTTCCGCAATGTCGCCAAGGAAGAAGCGCGGCGCCGTATCGAGGACATGCTCCGGACGACGCGCATCGAGGAGTACCAGGAACGCCTGCCGGAGCGCCTGTCCGGCGGCCAGCAGCAGCGCGTCGCCCTGGCGCGGGCCATCGTGGTGCACCCCAGCGTGCTGCTGATGGATGAGCCGCTCTCGAACCTGGATGCCAAGCTGCGCGTCGAGATGCGCAGCGCCATCCGAGACATCCAGAAAAAGGTGGGCATCACCACGGTCTACGTGACCCACGACCAGGAAGAAGCGCTGTGCATCTCCGACCGCATCGCGGTGATGCGCGGCGGCGTCATCCAGCAGATCGACGCACCGCAGGTGATCTACTCCCGCCCCAGCAATACCTTCGTCGCCACCTTCATCGGGCATTCCAACCTGTTCCATGCGACGTTGGCCGGGCAACGCGTGCGCCTCTCTCCCACGTATGCGGTCGAGATGGATGGTCTGGTACGGGACGATGCGCCTGCCGGCGAGATCATCGTAGGCGTCCGTCCGGAAGAGTTCTGCTTATCGGAGACCGGTCAAGGACTGGCTGCTCGGGTGGCCAAGACCACCTTCCTGGGACGCTACGTCAACTACGAGCTGGTGTTCAGCGAGGCGAGCCTGCTGCCGGACCAGGCTGCCATCGAGTTTTCGCAAGACATCGGCACCGCCAGGAAGCTGTATGAACCGGGTGAGACCCTGCATCTGGAAGTGAATCCCGCCAAGATCAACGTCTTCACGCGGGACGGCGACACGCTGATGCGCGGAGGCCAGGCATGAAACGCTTCGCCGCCCCTCGCGACTTCTGGTTCTGGACCACGGCATGCATTGCCGTGCTGTTTGGCATCTTCCTGGTCTATCCGCTGTTCGCATTGCTCGCCAGCAGCTTCGTGGATACCGATACCGGTGGATTCACGCTGGCGCATTACGCGACCTTTTTTCGCAAGAAGTACTACTACCGCGCGCTCTTCAACAGCCTCAGCGTGACCGCCTGCGTCACCGTGCTGGCCGTGCTCATCGGCGGACCGATGGCCTACCTCACCTCGGCCTTCAAGATTCGGGGCAAGAAGCTGCTGGACGTACTAGTCATCATCTCCATGCTGTCGCCCCCATTCATCGGGGCCTATTCATGGATCTTGCTCGGCGGGCGCAGCGGGGTGGTCACGCAGTTCTTCGCCGAACACTTCGGCATCGAAACGCCGACCATCTATGGCTTCACCGGCATCCTGCTGGTGCTGAGCCTGAAGCTCTATCCCTTCGTGTACCTCTATGTGTCGGGCGCCCTGAAGAGCATCGACGTGTCGCTGAGCGAAGCGGCGGAAAGCCTCGGCTGCAATCCGATCAAGAAGGTGTTCACCATCGTCCTGCCGCTGATCACGCCGACCGTGCTCGCCGGCGCTTTGTTGGTCTTCATGAACGCCTTGGCCGACTTCGGCACGCCGATGCTGATCGGTGAAGGCTTCGTGGTGATGCCGGTGCTGATCTATTCGGAATTCGTGGGAGAGATGGGCGGGCAGGCCAACTTCGCCGCCGCACTCGCCGCGATCATGGTGGTGATCACCTGCCTGATCTTCCTGGGCCAGAAATATCTGGTGAACAAGAAGTCCTTCACCATGAGCGCCCTGCGGCCGATGAAGCCGGTGGCCCTGTCGCCGACGTCCAGCGTCGTGGCGCATACCTTCATCTACCTGTTGGTTTTCCTGTCGATCATTCCGCAGCTCACGGTGGTGTACACCTCGTTCATGAAGGTCAATGGCGCGATGTTCACCACCGGCTTCTCGCTGGACAGCTACCGCACCATCTTCGAGAAGCTGGGTAGCGCGATCACCAATACCTACCTCTATGGCCTGATCGGGATCGCGATCATCATCGTGCTCGGCATGTTCATCGCCTATCTGGCCACGCGGCGTCGCAACCTGGTCACCTCGGTAATCGACACCTTCACCATGTTCCCGTACATCATTCCGGGGTCGGTGCTTGGCATTACCTTGCTGCTCGCCTTCAACAAGCCACCACTGCTGCTGAGCGGCACGGCAGCCATCATCATCCTCGCCTTCGTGGTGCGGCGCCTGCCCTACACCTTGCGCGCCAGCGCCGCGATTCTTTACCAGATCAGCCCGAGCGTCGAAGAGGCGTCCATCAGCCTGGGATGCTCGCCGATGAAGACCTTCTTCAAGGTGACGGCCATCATGATGCTGCCCGGCGTCATGGCAGGCGCCATTCTGAGCTGGATCACGGTGATCAACGAGCTGAGCGCGTCGGTGATCCTCTACACGGGCAGCACACGCACCATGTCGGTCTCGATCTACACGGAAGTGATCCGCGCGAGCTATGGCACTGCCGCGGCGCTGTCCTCGATCCTGACGTTGACGACGATCGCGTCGCTGCTGCTGTTCTTCAAGCTGACCGGTAGCCGCGAGATCTCGCTATGAGCACGATGGCACGCCACAGAGCAGGCAGGTTCGAGGGCTATCTGCTGGTCTCGGATTTCGACGGCACGCTGATCGACCATCAGTTGAACGTGTCGGAGGCCAACTTCCGCGCCGTTCAATCCTTCATTGCGCAAGGCGGCCGCTTTCTTGGCGCCACGGGGCGCACGGAACTCAACGTGCGTCCTTTCGTACAAGGGCTACCGCTTTCCTCGCCGTGGATTCTCTACAACGGCGCAGCCGTCTATGACTGGGAAAAGAAGACCTTCGTGTACAAGGTACCGCTGGACCGGACGCTGACGGCGACCTTCGTCCGCAAAGTGATGGCGCGGTTTACCGACATCAACATCCAGGTCTTCACCGGCGGTCCGTACTCGCAGGTGAACCCGGCCGCCTGCCCCGACGCCCAGGCGGTGCTGGAGAATCAGCATTTCGAGAACCGCGCGGTCGAAGATGTCACCAGCGACTGGCTCAAGGTCTTGTTCTACAGCGAGACACCGGACGAACTCGCGGCGATCGAAGCGATGCTGGCGTTCGATCCGCTGGCCGGGAAAGTCCACAAGACGCATTCGGCAAACCGCTACTTCGAGCTGACCGCCCCCGGGGTCAACAAGGGGTCGGCGCTGCGCTGGCTGAAGAATGCGCTGACACCCGCGCCGCAATGCGTGGTCGCCATTGGCGACTACTTCAACGACATCGAGATGTTGCGTGAAGCGGACATTCCCGCCGCGCCGGAAAGCGCGTTGAGCGAAGTAAAACAATGCGCGCGTATCATCACGGCCAGCCATACGCACAGTGCGGTCGCCGACCTGATCGGCAAGCTGGCGCAGATGGTGGATACGGGCGCGGCACCGTCGTTCGCCCAGCCATGCGGTGTC
>CBIHQA010000366.1:0-4636 GCA_966211475.1 uncultured Neisseriales bacterium | reverse complement strand
GAATAGGTCTGCAGCGACGCCACGCCCATCGGCTCGTCCGATGCCCCGAGCAGGGGAACGCCCATCCAGAACTCTGGCTTCTCCCCAACGCAGCGCAGCTCGCCCGCCGCCTCTCGCGCATTGATTTCCGCCTTCGACAGCATCAGCGGACGACGATGGGTCAGGGTCCAACTGGTCAGCGACAAGTCGCTGAGATCAATCGGTTCAAATGCTTCGGGGTCGGGGATCAGTTCATCATGGTTGTCGACGTAGTACGGGAAGCGCACCGCGTGCAAGCCGGCGTCGTACAGGGCGACATAGAAGTTCTCGGCATACAGCAGCCGCGACAATTCACGGTGCAGTTCAGCCAGGAAACGCCGCAAGTCGGATTCCGTCCCCGCCAGCATGGTGATCCGGAACACCGACTCCTGCACCGCTTCGGCCCGGCTCAATTGATCGTGCAGCAGCAACTCGCCCAGCTTCAGGGCAGCCAGGTGGGCGACATCCGGCACCAGCCCCGCAGCCTTCGCCAGCAAGTAGCCCCGCGCCGGCTGCGGCCCGGTCGGGAAGGCCTCCATCTCGCCGACCGGCCATGCCTCCAGCGGCAACGCCTCCGGCAAGCGCGACGGCCAATTCCCGCCGTCCTGCCCAACGCAGTGCCAACCATCATCCGCAGCCGTATACCAGGCCCAGCCACCCGGCGCCCAATCGGACGCGCACTCCTTCAACCGCTGCAGCACCTCCGCTGCATCGGCCGACGCAAACAACCTGAGCAATGGCGATTCTGCCCCGCACACCGCCTGCCACGGACCACTCATGCCCTTGCCTCATCAAAGGCCCATCCACCCAGCCAACGGGCCCAGTTAGGGAAGCCGGCACGCAACGCCGCTTGTACTGCCTCATGCCAAGGGTAGGCCACCGCGAGGAATTCCGCCTGCCAACCGTGCGCGGTCCGCTCCACGATCGCACAACGAGCCTGCGGGCCGCCCTGCTGCAAGGCATAGGGAAAAGGCACGTCATCGGTGTAGGCAGGCTGACCGACGCTGCCGGGGTTCACGATGGTCCTCCCATCGGGCAGGCATAGCAGGCGCGGCACATGCGAATGGCCGCAGAGCATCAGCGACGCGTCCGGCGTCTTCCCCAGCAAGGCCGCGATCTCGGTAGGCTGTCTCAACATCAGGCCCTGCGGCGTCGGCGATTCGGTCAGATACACCTCGTCATCGGCAGGCGTGGCATGAAACGCAAACCAATCCTCGCCAGCGAGGGAAAACGGCCATGACGCGACCCACGCTAACTGCGCCGTAGAAAGCTGGGATACGGTGTAGGCGACCAGCGGCCGTGCCGGCGGTGCCATTAGCTCGCGGTCATGATTACCGCGCAGGGTGGGAATCCCCAGGTCCATCAGGCATTCGGCGGTCTGCGCAGGGGCCAACGGCCCGTACAGCACGTCCCCCAGGTTCAGCACGCTGTCGACGCCGCGCTGGTGCAGTGCCTCCAGGGCGGCTTCCAGCGCCCAGATGTTGCCGTGGATGTCCGAAATCAGTCCCAGTCGCACGCCCACCTCCTTCCAACCGGCCAGACGTTCTGCAAGCCTAGCGCGTCACCGTATACCGGACATGAACCCTCCCCTGCCACACCCGCACATCGGTCGCGACGCTTATCGGTATAATGCGGCGACAAGCGCCCCGACCTGCCGGTCCGGGGCTCGAACCCAATAAGTTGGATAGTGAGGAGTGTATGGGATTTCTGGCCAACAAGCGGATTCTGATCACCGGACTGTTGTCCAATCGGTCCATCGCCTACGGCATCGCTCAAGCCATGCGCAAGCAAGGCGCGGAGCTGGCCTTCACCTACGCGCAGCCGGACTTTCGCGACCGCGTCACCGACCTCGCCAAGGACTTCGACAGTGAATTGGTGCTGCCGTGCGATGTGTCCAGCGACGACCAGATCCGCGACTTGTTCGTCGCGCTGAAGGCGCACTGGCCCACCTTCGACGGCCTGGTGCACTCCATCGCCTTCGCCCCGCGCGAAGCGCTTGCCGGCGACTTCCTGGACGGCATCTCGCGTGAAGCCTTCCGCATGGCCCACGACATCAGCGCCTACAGCTTCGCCGCGCTGGCCAAGGAAGCCCGCCCGATGCTCAGCGACAACGCCGCGCTGGTCACCCTGACCTACCTCGGCGCCGAACGCGTGCTGCCCAACTACAACGTGATGGGCCTCGCCAAGGCCAGCCTGGAAGCCAATGTCCGCTATATGGCTGGCAGCCTGGGCGCGCGCGGCATTCGCGTCAACGCCATCTCGGCCGGCCCGATCCGCACGCTGGCCGCCTCCGGCATCGGTGATTTCAAGAAGCTACTGCAACGCGCGGAATCGGTCTCGCCGCTCAAGCGTAACGTGACGATCGAAGAAGTCGGCAACGTCGCCGCCTTCCTCTGTTCCGACCTCTCCAGCGGCATCACCGGGGAAGTCACCTACGTGGACGCTGGCTTCAACACCACCGCCGGCATGACCGCCGACGCGGAATAAGCGTCATCGGTCCGTCAGCCCAGTGACCGGGCTGACTACCAAAACAAAAAAGCGCCGTCAGGCGCTTTTTTGTTGGTGATCGACAGACTGCAAGCCGATCAGTTCTGTGTCTGGTTGCTCACCAGCCGGTTCGGGTAGCGGGTCACCGACAGCTCCCCGCCCAGCCACTGCTGATAAGCCCCCAGTTCGCCCTGGCTCACCATGCTGCGCATCAGTTGCGCAATCTGGCTACGCTGCGCCGGATCGACCTTTGCCGGGCGATCCACCTTCGAGACCTTCAGCACGGCGCTGGAACCGTCCGCCAGCTGGGCAGCCAAGTAGGCCGGCAACTTGCTCGCATTCGCACGGAACACGCTACGCACCACCGGCGCAGGCAGTTCCGGATCCTGCCGGGCCACCATGCGCGGCGCGGCCCAGCCCATCCCGGAGCCAGCCTGCCCGGACTGCAGCGCCTTCAACTGCTTGTCCGCCTCCGCCTTGGCCAACTTCAGCGCCTGCTCCCGCACCAGCTTCTTACGGATGTCGTCATGCACCTCTTGCAGCGCCTTGGTACGCGCAGCTTCACGTTGCAGCAAGTGCGCCACGATCAGCTGATTCGGCTGCTCGATCACCTCGGTATTCAGCCCCTTGGACAGCACGTCGGCCTGGAACACGGCTTCACGCACTTCCTTGGAATTCAGTACCGGCTCAGCCGCCTGCTCACGCGTTATCCAGTCGCTGGACTGAATCGTCAGCCCCAGCTTGTCCGCCACCGGCTTCAGATCCTTGGCTTCCTCGGCGGCATTGCGGAATGCTTCCGTCGATTTCGCATACTGAGCCTGCGCGTCGCGCTGCTTCAGTTCCGCTTCGACATTCGACTTCACCTCGTCGAAGGTCGGCACCTTCACATCGGTCAGCTGGATCACGTGGAAACCGAACTCCGTCTCCACCAAGCCAGACAACTGGTCCTTCTGCAACTTGTACACCGCGTCTGCGAACGGCTTCACCATGCCGATGCGGTCGAAGAAGCCAAGATCCCCGCCCTGCTCCGCAGACAGTTTGTCAGCGGAATACTGCTTGGCCAGCGCCGGGAATTGGTTGGGGTCCGCCTTCAGCTTGGCCAACACCTCTTCGGCCTGCTTCTTCACCGCGGCCTTCTGGGCAGGCGTTGCATCCTTCGCCACCGCGAACAGGATATGACGGGCACGACGCTGCTCCGGTGCGAAGCGTGCCTTCTCCTTCTCGAACGCAGCCTGCACCGCCTCCGGCGTCACGCTGACCTTGGCTGCCAGCGCATCCGGCGACAGTACCAGGTAGTTCACCTTCACGCGCTCCGGCACAGCGAAGTCGGAACGATGCTGATCGTAATACTGCTTCACCGCGCTATCGGCCACCTGCACAGTCGCCTCGAACTGAGCGGGGTCAAAGCGCAGCACGGACACTTCGCGCTGCTCCATCATCAGCTGCACCAGGCGATCCAGCTGGGTGGTCGATACCACCGCGCTCTCGGCCAGCGGCTGCAGCAAGGCCTGCACCGACAGGTCACGCCGCATTTGGGATTCGAAGTTGGCCGGTTGGTAACCGTTGCTGTTGAGCACCGCTTCATACTGCTTCGGGTCGAAATGCCCATCCTTCTGGAAGGCCGGCATCGTCAGCACCTTGCGGCGCACCGCTTCATCGGTAGCCGTCAGGTTCAACCGGGTCGCCTGGCGTGCAAGCAGGCGCTCGCCAATCATTTGCTCCAGCACGGCGCGCTGAGTCTGCGGGTCCGCATTCTGGGAGCGCAGCGCCTTTTCCAGCTCCGTACGATCGATTTTCTCGCCGTCGACCTTGGCTACGGTGGAATCGGATACCCCGGAATACGTGCCGACGCCAAAGCCGACAAACGTGAGCGCAATCCCGCCGAGCAGGATCTTGATGAATATCTGGTTCTTCTGGACGAAATCAAACATGCCGCGCTCTCGCTACCAATCCATTGCAAGCGGGATGACCGGCCACCCTTGGCCGATCCCGCAAAGCGGTCGAGGATAGCAGAGATGACAGCAAGGCAAAAGCCGAAAAGGAAAAAGGGCAAGCTGTTAAGCTTGCCCTTCAATTTGGCGGAGCGGACGGGACTCGAACCCGCGACCCCCGGCGTGACAGGCCGGTATTC
>CBIHQA010000365.1:0-4643 GCA_966211475.1 uncultured Neisseriales bacterium | reverse complement strand
ACGACACGGCTAGCGGCACCCTGTATTACGACGCGGACGGCAACGGCGCCACGGCTGCTGTGGCTTTTGCTCATCTGGATGGAGCGCCAAGCCTTAGCGCATCGGATATCTTGCTCCTAGCCTAACGATTGGTTCCGGCTGTACATCGCTGTCGCTGCACGTGCTGTGTGCAGCCGGAATCGCTTGGGCGCGGTACCTTGACTCGTTCGTCGAGGCAAAATAGCCCGCTATGTTGATAAATTCCGCCCTCTACGCTGGTTGAACCGCTACGCCATCTGTCGGCGCAGCCTGCGGGCGAATCACGACGTCAACCTCACTCTCGCCAGGCGGCAGGACAATATACAGCTGGTAACACCGCAAAAGCGCTACAGCTTCGATTCACTCTGAGTCTTCTCCAGCCGGAATCCCGTCCGCAAGCGGCCTGAAGCTGGCCTCGCAGCATTTTTTGGCCTCATCCTGAAACTCCCCCTGGTGCGCCTAGTCAGCCCATAACGGGTTTTCCGTCGCGGGCCTGCGCTGCCGCCGCATCCCGTTCCCCGTCTGTCCTTTACCGCCCATCCGTTCCGACTGGAGGGAGCCATGGCATTGAATTTGTCCGATCACAAGGGATGTCCGCTGGACCAGCAGCGCTTTACCTGGCGCGATATGGTGCAGCCGCCGATCAGCAAGCTGGATGACGATGCGTACACCCGGGTCCGCATCATCCTGATGAATGGCATCGAAACCGAGTCGCTGCGTTTCCAGCATGCGTTTTCCCGCATGCGCCGCGATTTGCAGCCGGCCCTGGCGCTGGTGCGGCGCATCGAGCAGCATCAGGCGACCACGGTGAACTGGCTGCTCGGTGCCGACCATTCCCCGCTGGAGACCACCATCGCCTACGAGCAGGTCGCCATCGACGTGACTGCCGGCGTGGCGCTGCGCGAGCCGGAGCCTTACCTGGCGCAGACCTACCGCTTCGGGCTGCTGGAGGACTTCGATCACCTCTATCGCTATTCGGCGCTGCTCGACCGGCTGGAGGGCAAGGACGCCAACAACATCCTGCAGAGCTACACCGACATTCTGCCCGGGCGGCCAACGGTGGACGAGCATCGCGCGCCGGGGGATGACCTGCGGGACTGCTACGACCGGACCCAGGCGTTGCCGCTGTCCAAGCTGCATGCGCTCACGCTCGTTTCGGCGGAGTTCCAGACGCACGACTACTACATGAACATCGGGCCGACCTTTGCCGACCCGCTGGCGCGTCAGCTGTATGCCGAAATCGCTTCCATCGAGGAGCAGCACGTCACCCAGTACGAGTCGATCATCGATCCGGAGGAAACCTGGCTGGAGAAGTGGCTGCTGCACGAGGCAAACGAGGTCTACACCTACTACAGCTGCATGCAGCAGGAATCCAATCCGCGCATCAAGGCGCTGTGGGAGCGCTTTCTCGACTATGAGCTGGGCCACCTGCACCTGGTGAAGCAGCTGTACCAGCAGCACGAGAGGCGCGATCCGATGGAGATCCTGCCGGCAAGCCTGCCCGACCCGATCCCCATCGAGAGCCAGCGGACCTTCATCCGCGACGTGCTCGCCAATGAGGTGAATCTGCGCACCGACGGCCACCACTATGTCGACCGCACCCAGGAAAGCCAGGCATCGCTCGACTGGCGTGCCCAGCTCAACAAGGCGGGATCGCCGTCCGAGCGGGTGGCGGCGGGCTACCGCTGGGCGCCGGGTACCGAACTCAACCGCAACGCGGCCAATGTCTGACGATTCCTGATTTCCGGGTCATTCCCCGCAGGAAGCGGCCCGGCCGTTTCCGCCCCCAAGGGGCAAGCAAACCGGAGGTGGCCCGATCTTTCCTTGAGAGGAGCTCACATGGAAAAGGAGACCCATTTCGGCGCGAACCGCACGGGCGTGCAGGCCTCGCCGATCGATATCCGCAAGATGCTGGACGGGCTGGAGCAGGGCGGCCCGCCGCCGCAGCCGGACGATGAACCGGCCCGGGCCGAGCGGCAGACCTATATCGCCGATTCGGACGCGCTCGGTTCGGTGCCTTACCCGGGGACCATGACCGGCGTGCTGAAGACCGGCGTCGACCTGCTGACCGGCAACCGCGCTCAGGTGCTGATGGACAAGCTGGGCGAGCGGCTGGCCTTCGAGCGCAGCGGTACGCGGCTCTACGATGCTTTGCT
Organism: uncultured Neisseriales bacterium; assembly: GCA_966211475.1. GTDB lineage: Bacteria > Pseudomonadota > Gammaproteobacteria > Burkholderiales > Leeiaceae > Leeia. The sequence continues at coordinate 2,469 of CBIHQA010000365.1, read as the reverse complement.
GACCAAGTGCGAGACCCGCCAGCAGGAGCTGCCGCAGCTCTCGCTCGCTACCTTGCAGCGTTTCCGGGAGGAAGAAGCCGAGCACTTCCGGCTGCTGGGCGAAACCATCGAATCGTTGGGTGGCGACCCGACCGCGCAGACGCCCTGCGCCGATCTGGTCGGCATCGAATCCGGCGGTCTGATGCAAGTACTGGCCGACCCCCGTACCTCGCTGGGGCAATGCCTGCACGCCATGTTGACCGCCGAGCTGAGCGACCGCGTCGGCTGGGAGCTGCTGATTGCGCTGGCCCGGGAAATGGGCAAGGACAGCATCGTGCCGCGCTTCGAAGCCGCCCTCCGGCAAGAGCAGAAGCATCTGGAGCAGATCAGCATCTGGCATTGGGAGGTCACCCTGCAGCAGACCAAGGGCAACGCCTGAATAGGCGTTCGGTCCGGAGGGGGCCTGGCGGTTACAACGGCCGGCCTGGCTTGGGATGCAGGGTGCTTCCGGCAAGGCGCCGGCTGCCGGTTACAAGCCTGTCATGGCCGTGTAGGGGAAACCCTATACGGCCTCTTCCATTCCACGTACAGCAAAATCCGTGAGCCCCGATAGTGGCGCTGTTCCGCGGCGGGCAACATACGCCGCAACAACCGCCGAACCGAGGGGCACATGTCCAATCCTTCCCAGCAGCACGGCCAGCAGGATGTGCTGGTCCGCTTCCGCAACGTCCAGAAGAGCTATGACGGCGAAACGCTGATCGTCAAAGACTTGAACCTGGATATTCAGAAGGGCGAGTTCCTGACGCTGCTGGGGCCGTCCGGTTCCGGCAAGACCACCAGCCTGATGATGCTGGCCGGCTTCGAGACGCCCACGGGCGGCGAGATCAACCTGGCCGGCAAGCGCCTGAACAACGTGCCGCCGCACAAGCGCGACATCGGCATGGTGTTCCAGAACTACGCGCTGTTCCCGCACATGACGGTGGCCGAGAACCTGGCCTTCCCGCTGTCGGTGCGCGGCCTGTCCAAGCCGGACATCGCCGAGAAGGTGAAGAAGGCGCTGTCGATGGTGCAGCTCGATGCCTTCGGTGGCCGCTATCCGGCCCAGTTGTCCGGTGGTCAGCAGCAGCGGGTGGCGCTGGCCCGTGCGCTGGTGTTCGAACCGCAACTGGTGCTGATGGACGAGCCGCTGGGGGCGCTCGACAAGCAGCTGCGCGAACACATGCAGATCGAGATCAAGCACATCCACCAGCGCCTGGGCGTCACCGTGGTCTACGTGACCCACGACCAGAGCGAAGCGCTGACCATGTCCGACCGGGTGGCAGTGTTCCACCAGGGCGAAATCCAGCAGATCGACAGCCCCAAGACTCTGTACGAAGCACCGAAGAATGCCTTTGTCGCCAACTTCATCGGCGAGAACAACCGACTGACCGGCACGCTGATCGACAGCGACGGCAGCCGCTGCACCGTGCGCTTGCCGCAGGGCGAGGCGGTCTCCGCGCTGGCCGTACATGTCGGCGAAGTGGGGAGCCCGGTGTCGTTGTCGATCCGGCCGGAACGGGTGCTGCTCAACGGCAGCAGCGAGGCCTGTGCCAACCGCTTCTCCGGCCGCGTGAAGGAATTCATCTACTTGGGCGACCACGTTCGCATCCGTCTGGAGGCCTGTGGCCGGCCGGACTTCGTGGTCAAACAGCCGATCAACGAACTGGATTCGTCGCTGCGGGAAGGCGATGTGATTCCCATCGGTTGGCAGGTGGAGCACGTCCGCGCGCTCGACCCGGTGGCGTAAGCCGTTCATTTGCAGGAAAGACCGCAGTTTTTGACGTTGTCGTTTTTGTTGTTCCCGACCTAGAGAGAGGAGTAGGGCAATGCAACACAGTATGAAGCTGATCGCCGCCGTTACCGGGCTGGCTCTCTGCGGCGCCGCGAGCGCCAAGGATCTGACCGTGATCTCGTTCGGCGGCGCCAACAAGGACGCGCAGACCAAGGCCTACTACGAGCCGTACAAGAAGGCCACCGGTACCAACGTGATCGGCGCCGAGTACAACGGCGAAATGGCCAAGATCAAGGCCATGGTCGACACCAAGAGCATTTCCTGGGACGTGGTGGAAGTGGAGTCCCCGGAACTGGCCCGTGGCTGTGCCGAAGGCCTGTTCGAAAAGCTGGACTACAGCAAGGTCGGCAACAAGGGTGACTACGTTGCGGGTGCCGTGCAGCAGTGCGGCATCGGCGTGTTCGTGTGGTCCACCGCGCTGGCCTACAACGCCGACAAGCTGAAGACCGCCCCGGCCTCCTGGGCCGACTTCTGGGACGTGAAGAAATTCCCGGGCAAGCGTGGCCTGCGCAAGGGTGCCAAGTACACCCTGGAAATCGCGCTGATGGCTGACGGCGTGGCCCCGAAGGACGTCTACAAGACCCTGGCCACCCAGAAGGGCGTCGACCGCGCCTTCAAGAAGCTGGACGAGCTGAAGCCGAACATCCAGTGGTGGGAAG
>CBIHQA010000364.1:0-4648 GCA_966211475.1 uncultured Neisseriales bacterium | reverse complement strand
CCAGTAGGGTTCAAAGCCGGAGGGGAAGGGCCGCCCGTCCTGGCTGAAGGAGCCTTCGAAACGGGTGGTGTCGTTGCTCAGGACGAATTCGAAGGTGCCGGTCACACCGTCCGGCATCCGCCAGGTGCCAGTCCAGCGGTTGCCCCTAACGATGCCGTGCAGGGTGCCGTTATGGCCAGGCAGATCCCACATTCCGTCTAAGTAGATGCTGACGTCGCCTGGGTGGTAGACCGGTTCTTGCACGATGATCATGCGGGCGTGGTGCTCGCCGTTGTGTACACCATTGCGCTGTGTATCCCATGTGCCGACAAAGGGATGCATTTCCACCATTGCTGTCTCCTGATCCGGGCTGCGCCTACCCCGGATGCGCCGATTCGTTGCGCTGCGTCTTGGTTTGTTGTGGTTATAAGTGCTTTGACTTATTTGGCATGACAAATCTGTTGTCATGCTAGACCAAGGGCATGTTGCGCGCCATGCCCATCTGGTCAGGCGGCGGTGCGGATCGGCGGGCAGCGTCGGTGTATGGCGGGTCAGCGCGGTTCTAGCAAGCCGTGCAGTTGGGCGTACTGCAACAGCAGCAGGGTCTTGCCATCGCGGATTTCGCCGTTGGCCATCATCTCTAGCGCGTTGCCGAAGGGCAACTCCAGCACCTCGATGTTTTCCTGTTCCTCCTCGACGCCGCCGCCATCGTTGATCCGTTGCGTGTCGGTGTATTCCGCCACGAAGAAATGCAGGATTTCGGTGACCGAGCCGGGCGACATATAGGCCTCGAACACCTTGCGGACGTGGGTGATGCGGAAGCCGGTTTCCTCCTCGACCTCGCGGCGGATGCAGTCCTCCGGATTGTCCTGGTCCAGCAGGCCGGCGCAGGCCTCGATCAGCATGCCGGTCTCGTTGCCGTTGACGAAGGTCGGCAGGCGGAACTGCCGGGTCAGGATCACCGTGCCGGCGTCCCGGTTGTAGAGCAGGATGGTGGCGCCGTTGCCGCGGTCATAGGCTTCGCGGCTTTGCGTTTGCCAGCTGCCGTCCTTTTTACGGTAGTCGAAGGTGACCTTGCGCAGGACGTACCAGTTGTCGGACAGGACTTCGGTCTTGAGGATGCGGATTTCCGGGGTCATGACGATCCTTGCTGTCGGAATGGGGAGGGTGGTGTCCGGATCAGCGTAGCAGATGGGCTGGTGAAGCGAGGCCTGGCTAGCTGAATCGATAGTCATTGCAATAGATGAGTTTGCTATGACATTGGGAAAAACTATTTTGCACGTTTCTATCGATTTCCTAAGCTGATAGTTCTTTGCTGAAGAGGCATCCCATGGCCGATCCCGTTCAAGTGCTGAAGCCGCAGCCCGGCACGGAAACCGAATTCAGGCGTTTTGTGCATGCCTGTTCCGTGCTGACCGGCTTCGAACCCTTCGACCTCTACGGAACCGGATTGGTACGCGCCTACCACGATCTGCTGGCCAGGATGGCGGGGCCGGCGGCGGTCGAGGCGCTGGAGACGCGACTGCACGACCTGCCGCGCGAGCACGAGGCCCGCGACCATGCGATCCGCAGCACCGTGCTGGCGGATGACTGGCTGGGGTCGGTTGCCCGATCGCTGATCAAGCTGTGGTACCTGGGCACCTGGACCGCGCTGCCGGCGGATTGGCATGCGCAGTATGGCGGCGACAGCCAGGACACCACCTTCATTCCTTCCCCGCAGGCCTATATCGAAGGCCTGGTCTGGCCGGCGATCGGCGCCCATCCGATGGGAGCCAAGCCGGATGGCTTCGGCGCCTGGGCATCGCCACCCAAGCCGATCGACTGAGAGCTTGTGAAAATTTCTGCTGCGCGGCCCGATCTTGGCCCTGCGATGCTCACCGTACCCCAGTACGGCTGCGCTTCTCGGGCCAAGCTCGGGCCGCTCGCGACGAAATTTTTCACAAGCTCTGAGCGTGTCTTCTCGCAGTCCGTACTCCCTTTCTTGCAAGAGGCAACAACATGCGTGTGATACCCGCTGCGGAGGCCGCGCAACGCTTCTACGACGTGGTGATCGTCGGGGGCGGCCTGGCTGGCGCGCTGACCGCCAAACGATTGTCGAAGGACGGCCGATCGGTACTGATCGTCGAGGCCGGGACGGGGCAGGGTGAATCCTACGGCGGTTACCTCGGCTTCCTGAACACTTTCTACACGGAGCTGGCGAAGACGCCGGAAGCGCCGTACCCGACCAACCCCAACGCGCCGCAGCCCAGCGTGCTGGACGTCAACCCGATTACGCCGGGGCATCCGGATACGGCGGGTTACTTCGTGCAGATGGGGCCGCAGCCGTTCCGCAGCACGTACGACGTCTACCTGGGCGGCACCACGCTGCACTGGCTGGGCACGACGCTGCGCATGCTGCCGGACGATTTCGAGATGCGCACCCGCTTTGGCGTGGCGGAGAACTGGCCGATCCGCTATGACCAGCTCGGCGGCTGGTACGCGGCAGCGGAAGGCGCGCTGGGCGTGTCGGCCGAGGTGACCGAGCAGGCCTATGGCGGCATCACCTTCCCGCCCGGCTACGTCTACCCGATGCATGGGCAACCGGCGAGCTTCGGCGACCAGGTACTGGCCGAGGCGGTCAACGGCATGGTGTACGAGGTGGATGGCGTGCCGTATCCGCTGAAGGTGACCGGCACGCCGGTGGCGCGCAATGGCATCCCCAACAAGGACTACAACGACGGGCAGGGCTACCAGCCGATCGGCGCGGTGGGCAACCCAGCGGTGGGGCAGCGCTGCCAGGGCAACACCAACTGCGTGCCGATCTGCCCGGTGCAGGCCAAGTTCAATGCGCTGAAGGTGCTGTTCGGGCCGGGCATGGAACATGTCGACATGGTGGTGCAGACGGTGGTCAGCCGGCTGGAAGTGGCCGATGGCCGCATCGCCAGCGTGGCGGCGAAGCACTACTTCGACACCCGTTCGCCCGCCCATGAGGATGTCACTTTCAAGGGCAAGCTCTATGTGCTGGCGGCGCATGCGGTGGAGAACGCCAAGCTGCTGCTGGCGTCCGGCGTGGCCAATTCCAGCGACCAGGTGGGCCGCAACCTGATGGACCACACCGAGCTGCAGACCTGGGGCCTGATGCCGCAGCGCATCGGCGCTTTCCGTGGGCCGCTGGCGACCTCTGGCATCGAGAGCATGCGGCCGGCGCAGTTCCGTGGCCAGATGGCGGCTTTCCGCATCGAGATCGGCAACGACGGCTGGGCCTGGCCGACTGGCGCGCCGAACACCGACGTCACCACCCTGGTCGATACCGGCAACCTGTACGGCAAGGCGCTGAAGCGGCGGTTGGCGGAGCAGGTGTCCCGGCAGGTCCGCTGCGGCTTCCTGGTGGAGCAGCTGCCGGAGGCCGTCAACCGCGTCACCATCGACCCGCAATACAAGGATCAGCTGGGTGAATACCGGCCGGTGATCTCCTACAACGTGTCGGACTACACCCGGGCCGGCTTTGCGCTGGGTCGGCAGGTGGCCACCCGCATGTTCCAGCAGGCCGGCATCGAGGACTACACGGTGTACGACCCGGGCAACCCCGGCCATGTCACCTACCAGGGGCAGGGCTACGTCTACTACGGCGCGGGTCACTTCATGGGCACGCACCGCATGGGCAGCTCGGCGAAGACGTCGGTGGTCGATACCCGGCAGCGCAGCTGGGACCACGACAACCTCTACCTGGTGGGCTGCGGCAACATGGTCACCAGCGGGACGTCGAACCCGACGCTCACCATGACCGCGCTGACGCTGTGGGCGGCGGAGAACATCGCTGAAGACCTGAAGCGCTGAGCCGGCAATATCCGATCCGATCCGGAACGACTTCCCGATAACAACGTTCCTCAATAAAGGGGCGACCATGTACGACGCCGTGGCATTGCAGACCCACTTCCGGCAGGTGGGGCATGTGGAACTGGAAATCGATGGACTGGAGCGCGAGCTGATCCAGCTGCGTCGCTACCTGCAGGCCGCGCTGAAGCTGGAACATGCGACCATCCCGCCGTATCTGACTGCGCTGTATTCGATGAAGCCGGAGATGCCGTGGCAGGTGGTGGAAATCTTCCGCTCGGTGGTGGTGGAAGAGATGCTGCACATGGTGCTGGTCGCCAATGTGCTGAATTCCATCGGCGGCCACCCGGTCACCGATACCCCGGAGTTCCTGCCCGACTACCCGTCGCCGCTGCCCTACGGGATCGGCGACATCACCGTCAGCCTGTATGGCTTCTCGCACGAGGCGGTGGACCAGGGGTTGGCCATCGAACGGCCGGACACCATCGATTTCAACAAGCTGGCACTGATGGCCGCCAACACGCCGGACCTGGAGCATGTGCCGCCGCACCTGACCATCGGCGAGTTCTATGCTTTTATCGGCGGCAAGCTGCACGGGCTGGTGAAGGAGTACGGGCCGGAGAAAGTATTCATCGGCAACCCGGACAAGCAGATCGCCTCCGACACCTTCTACTACGAAGGCGCCGGCAACGTGCTGCCGATCTACGGGCCCCAGGACGCCGAGCGGGCCTTCATGGCGCTGGACGTGATCCGCGACCAGGGTGAAGGCGCCAACGACGACATCTGGACGGGCAACGTCGAGGTGTTCCACAGCTTCCCGGAGGTGGCGCACTACTTTCGCTTCAACCAGGTGCAG
>CBIHQA010000363.1:0-4668 GCA_966211475.1 uncultured Neisseriales bacterium | reverse complement strand
TGGTCTCACCCGAAGGTCCTCGTCACCCCGCACATCGCGGCCATCACGCCGATCCGCCTCGCGGCCGAGCAGATTGCCAGCAAGCTCCAGGCATTCGAAAACGGACAGGCCGTCAGCGGTCAAGTCGACCGGCAGCGCGGCTATTAAGCGCCTATTCTGAAAACGAAGCGAACCACCCGACCGGCAAGTATCACCACCTCCGGTCGGGTGAGAGTGGCTGCTCGGCTGGCCACCGCCCAGAGCTTGTGTTTTCGCAACTTGGGTGGCCCCCAAGCAAGAAAACACAACGCAGCCATGCACAATTTACGCTCTCCGGCCGACCGCGCCTTGTTTGCGGACAAGCTCTTACATCAGAAAAGCGCCCTGCGCCTTGACCCCGCCTTGTACGGACGCCCAAAAGAGACTTCGCAATGACGCCAGAACAAGCTCAAAAAACCATGCAGGACCTGCTGCGCCTGATGCTGCAGCACAGTGCTTCTGACCTGTTCATCTCGGACGACTATCCGCCGGCGATGAAGGTCCACGGCAAGCTGACCCCAGTCGGCCAGACGAAACTGAACGGTGTCGCCACCAAGGCGCTGGCCTATTGCCTGATGAATGACCGCCAGCGCGCCGAGTTCGAGCAGGAATGGGAGCTCAACTTCGCCATCAACCCGGAAGGCATCGGCCGCTTCCGCGTGAATGTGTTCGTGCAGCAGGAACGGGTGGGCATGGTGCTGCGGACCATCACCACCAAGATCCCGACCTTCGAAGAGCTGCAGCTGCCGCCGATCCTGAAGGACGTGGTGATGAGCAAGCGCGGCCTGGTGATCCTGGTCGGCGGCACCGGCTCGGGCAAATCGACCACGCTGGCCGGCATGATTGACTACCGCAACGAGAACAGCCACGGCCACATCATCACCATCGAAGACCCGGTGGAGTACGTCCACAAGAGCAAGAACTGCCTGATCACCCACCGCGAGGTTGGCCGCGATACGCAGCACTGGTTCAAGGCGCTGAAGAACACCCTACGCCAGGCGCCGGACGTGATCCTGATCGGCGAGATCCGCGACAAGGACACCATGGAATACGCAATGGCCTTTGCGGAAACCGGCCACCTGTGCATGGCCACCCTGCACGCCAACAACTCCAACCAGGCCATCGAGCGCATCATCAACTTCTTCCCCGAAGAGCGGAAGGCTCAGTTGCTGATGGACCTGTCGCTGAACATCCGCGGCTTCGTATCGCAGCGGCTGATCCCCACCAAGGTGGGCAAGGGCCGGGTCGCCGCCATCGAGATCATGCTCAATTCGCCGCTGATCGCCGATCTGATCTTCAAGGGCGACGTGCACTCCATCAAGCCGATCATGGCCAAGTCGCGCGAGCTGGGCATGCAGACCTTCGACCAGGCGCTGTTCGACCTCTACGAGGCCGGCAAGATCAGCATGGACGACGCACTCCGCAACGCGGACTCGTTGAACGAATTGCGGCTGAAGATCAAACTGGAGAGCAAGCTCGCCAAGAGTGGCAGCCAGTCCGACCTGGACCACCTGAGCCTGGACCCGGAAAAGGAAGACAAGGAGCACGCAGCGTGAAACACGGCTTACTGCTGCTGGGGGTGCCACTACTCTATGCAGCGGCGGCGCCCGCGGAGGCAGCGGTCTACAAGTGCAAGATGGCCTCGGGCTCCGTCGTGTACACGGATCAGCCCTGCGCCCCCGCCAAGGGGCAGACTTCGGTCGACGTGAAGCTGAACACGCCGCAGGGCGTCGTGCCGCAACCGGTGGTCGTTTCACCCCCGACACCGGCCAAGGCACCGCCGTCGCCCGCTGCACAGCAGACGGCAACCGGCGTTCCCCCGGGCTCCGGCCCGGTATCGTCCAAGGAAGCGCCGGCTTCCAAGCCAAGCGGTTATTGACGTTCCAGCAGGCCGGGCGCTCCTCAGCCCGGCCGCACCATCGCCTCCGGCCTCACCCACTGCTCGAACTGCGCTTCGGTCACATGTCCGAGCGCCAACGCAGCCTGCTTCAGCGTCGTGCCTTCGTGATGCGCCTTCTTTGCGATAGCGGCCGCCTTGTCGTAGCCGATATGCGGCGCCAGGGCCGTCACCAGCATCAGGGAGTTGTCCACCGATTCCGCGATGCGCGACCGGTTCGCCTCGATGCCCGCCGCGCAGTGCTCGGCAAAGCTGCGTGCACCGTCCGCCAGCAGCCGCACGCTCATCAGGAAGTTGTGGATGATCATCGGCCGGTAGACGTTCAGCTCGAAGTTGCCGCTGGCGCCACCGATATTGATCGCCACATCGTTGCCGAATACTTGGCAGCAGGCCATGGTCAACGCCTCGCACTGGGTCGGATTGACCTTGCCGGGCATGATGGAACTACCCGGTTCGTTCTCTGGGATAGTGATCTCCCCGATACCGCAACGCGGCCCGCTGGCCAGCCAGCGCACGTCATTGGCCACTTTCATCAGCGCCGCCGCCAAGGTCTTGAGCGCCCCGTGGGCATGCACCAGCGCATCGTTGCAGGCCAGTGACTCGAACTTGTTCGGCGCGCTGACAAAGGGCAATCCAGTCTGCCGCGACAGGTCGGCCGCCACCCGCTCCCCAAATTCGGGATGGGCATTGAGGCCGGTCCCCACCGCGGTCCCGCCGATCGCCAGTTCGTACAGGCGTGGCAAGGCCGCTTCGATATGCCGGCTGGCCTGGTCCAGCTGGGCCACCCAGCCCGACATCTCCTGCCCCAGTGTCAACGGCGTCGCATCCTGCAGATGGGTACGGCCGATCTTCACGATCTCGCGGAATTCGACCGCCTTGGCCGCCAGCGTCTCCCGCAGCCGGTTCAGCGACGGCAACAACTGGTGAGTAAGCGTATCGACCGCCGCCACGTGCATGCCGGTCGGGAACACATCGTTAGACGACTGGCTGCGGTTCACGTCGTCATTAGGGTGCACCAGCCGTTCCTGCCCGCGCACGCCACCCAGCAATTCGCTGGCACGGTTGGCCAGCACCTCGTTGACGTTCATATTGGTCTGGGTACCAGAACCGGTCTGCCACACCGACAGCGGGAATTCGTCGCGCAGTCCACCCGCCAGCACCTCATCGGCCGCTCGGGAAATCGCTTCGGACTTGTCCTGCGGCAACAGTCCGAGCGACAGGTTGACCACTGCTGCCGCCCGCTTGACCCGTACCAGCGCCTGGATCAGCTCGGGTGGCATGTGCTCGCGCGAGATATGGAAGAACTGCAAGGACCGCTGCGTCTGCGCGCCCCACAGGCGGTCCGCCGGAACGGCGATTTCACCGAAGGTGTCCCGCTCCTTGCGCATGTCGCTCATCTCGTCTCCGATCCTGGTTTGCGCGGGGATGCTTACCCGCCACGCCCGTGGTTTGTCCGGGTGATTCGCCAACCGGATTGTTGCGAGGCAGCAATCCGCTGCCGCGAAATGTTAAAATCGTCCGGTTGAGCCCCCGCTCTATCATCTTAGCTCTCAGCTCGAGGACAGCAGTCATGACGGACATCCGCCAGGAAGACCTCATCCAGAGTGTCGCCGACGCCTTCCAGTACATCAGCTACTACCACCCGCTGGATTACATCCAGGCGCTGGGTGAAGCCTACGAGCGCGAGGAAAGCGCTGCCGCCAAGGATGCGATCGCCCAGATTCTGACCAACAGCCGGCTGTGCGCCGAAGGCCACCGCCCCATCTGTCAGGACACGGGGATCGCGGTGGTGTTCCTGAAGGTCGGCATGAACGTGCGCTGGGCGGATGCCACCATGAGCGTGCAGGACATGGTCAACGAAGGCGTGCGCCGCGCCTACCTCCACCCGGACAACAAGCTGCGCGCCTCCGTGCTGCTGGACCCGGCCGGTACCCGCAAGAACAGCAGGGACAACACCCCGGCCGTGGTGCACTACGAAATCGTCCCGGGCGACGAGATCGAAGTGACCTGTGCGGCCAAGGGCGGCGGCTCCGAGAACAAATCCAAGATGGTCATGCTCAACCCGTCCGACTCCATCGTCGACTGGGTGCTGAAGACGGTCCCGACCATGGGCGCTGGCTGGTGCCCGCCCGGAATCCTCGGCATCGGCATCGGCGGCACGCCGGAAAAAGCCATGCTGCTGGCCAAGGAATCGCTGATGGCGCCGGTCGACATCCATGAGCTGAAGGCCAAGGCCGCCGCCGGCGAAAAGCTGAGCCGCGTCGAAGAACTGCGCCTGGAGCTGCTGGAAAAGGTCAACGCACTGGGCATCGGCGCCCAGGGCCTGGGCGGCCTCACCACCGTGCTGGACGTGAAGATCCTGGACTACCCGACCCACGCCGCCAGCCTGCCGGTCGCCATGATTCCCAACTGCGCCGCCACCCGCCACGTGCACTTCACGCTGGACGGCAGCGGCGCGGCCAAGCTGGAAACCCCGCGCCTGGAAGACTGGCCGCAGGTGTCCTGGCAGCCCAACACCGAAACCTCCACCCGCGTGAACCTGGATACCCTGACGCCGGAAGAAGTCGCCAGCTGGAAGCCGGGCCAGACCCTGCTGCTGAACGGTAAGATGCTGACCGGCCGTGATGCCGCCCACAAGCGCATCCAGGACATGCTGGCCAAGGGCGAAAAGCTGCCGGTGGACTTCACCAACCGGGTGATCTACTACGTCGGCCCGGTCGACCCGGTGCGCGACGAGGTGGTGGGCCCGGCCG
>CBIHQA010000362.1:0-4672 GCA_966211475.1 uncultured Neisseriales bacterium | reverse complement strand
TCACACCAGCATCTGTAGTTGGATTGAGCCGCAGGCGACGCCCAACACAGTAATACTTCGACGTCGCGCTGTTGGGCTTCGCCTGCGGCTCAACCCAACCTACGGGCTACAGTAGCTGCAAAACTACGCGTCCCGATCCGTCCACCGAGTGGGAACGTTAAACATCCCACACCACTTGTCCCCCTTTCTGCTACAAAATATTCAGCACTTTCGTCGGAAAGATAGTTTTGTGTTTAAAATTCTGTTATCTTTTTGTCGTTAAATATTAAACACCCCGGAGATCCCGGGCCGAACCACCAGGAGACATTCCCATGGCTGACAATCAATCCCTCCTCAAGCGCAAAGAAGCCGCTACCCCGCGCGGCGTTGGCGTGATGGCGCCGTTCTTTGCTGAACGTGCCGAGAATTCCGAGCTGTGGGATGTCGAGGGTCGCCGTTACATCGATTTCGCTGGTGGTATCGCCGTGTTGAACACCGGCCATCGTCACCCGAAGGTGGTGGCTGCGGTCCAGGAACAACTGAACAAGTTCACCCACACCTGTTATCAGGTCGTGCCGTACGAGTCCTATGTGTCGTTGGCCGAGCGCATCAATGCGCTGACCCCGGGCAACTACGCCAAGAAGACCGCCTTCTTCTCCACCGGCGCTGAAGCCGTGGAAAACGCGATCAAGATCGCCCGTTTCGCCACTGGCCGCTCCGGCGTGATCGCCTTCGCGGGCGGCTTCCATGGCCGCACCATGATGGGCATGGCGCTGACCGGCAAGGTGCTGCCGTACAAGGCCGGTTTCGGCCCGTTCCCGGCGGAAGTCTTCCACGCCCCGTATCCCTGCGACGCGCATGGCGTATCGGTGGATGATTCGCTGAAGGCGCTGACCACCCTGTTCAAGGCCAGCATCGATCCGAAGCGTGTCGCTGCGATCATCCTGGAGCCGGTGCAAGGCGAGGGCGGTTTCTACGTCGCCCCGGCCGAGTTCATGCAGAAGCTGCGTGGCCTGTGCGACGAACACGGCATCCTGCTGATCGCCGACGAAGTGCAGACTGGCTTTGCCCGTACCGGCAAGCTGTTTGCGATGGAACATTACGGCGTCACTGCCGATCTCACCACCATGGCCAAGTCCATGGCCGGTGGCTTCACCCTGGCTGCAGTCTGCGGCAAGGCTGAGATCATGGATGCGCCGAACCCTGGCGGTCTGGGCGGCACCTATGCCGGCAACCCGCTGGCCATCGCTGCAGCCCATGCCGTGATCGACGTGATCCAGGAAGAAAAGCTGGTCGAGCGCGGCGCGCAGATCGGTAAGCACTTGACCGAAACCCTGCAAGGCCTGAAGGCGACCGTGCCGCAGATCGCCGACATCCGTGGCCTGGGCGCCATGGTGGCCGTCGAGTTCAACAAGGCTGGTACCCACCAGCCGGACCCGGACTTCACCAAGAAGGTGCAGCAGAAGGCGCTGGAAAAGGGCCTGATCCTGCTGACCTGCGGCGTGTACGCCAACGTGGTGCGCTTCCTGATGCCGCTGACCATCCAGGACAGCGTGCTGAACGAAGGCCTGGACATCCTGAAGGCCGCGCTGAAGGAAGCTCAATAAGCGTAGCGGCGGGGCGCCGGTTGGCGCTCCGATGGACGAATGCACGGAGCACACCACGATGAGCCGTCCCCAGGCGCAAGCCAGTCTGCAGGTGTCGAACGACCGGGTAATCGTCACCGAATGGCGATTCGCACCGGGTGCCGAGACGGGTTGGCATTGCCATGGACACGACTACGTGGTGACGCCGATGACCGCCGGCACGCTGAAGCTGGAAACGCGTGACGGGGACAAGACGGCGGACCTGGTGCCCGGTCAGTCCTACTTTCGTGGCGCGGGCGTTGAGCACAACGTAGTCAATGCCAGTGCACACGAAATCGTCTTCGTCGAAACCGAAATCAAATAGCCGGCGCGTAGGGCGACGGTGATGGAGAACACGATGCTGAACCTGAAAGATTCCGGCCTGCTCAAGCAGCAGTGCTACATCAACGGCCAGTGGGTGGATGCCGACAACGGCGAAACCATCCCGGTGACCAATCCGGCCACCGGCGAAGTGATCGCCACCATCCCGAAGATGGGCGCCGCCGAAACCCGCCGTGCACTGCAAGCCGCTAACGTGGCGATGAAGTCCTGGCGCAAGAAGACCGCCAAGGAGCGCGCCAACGTTCTGCGCAAGTGGTTCGACCTGATGATGGCCGCCCAGGATGACCTGGCCGCCATCCTGACTGCCGAACAAGGCAAGCCGCTGGCCGAAGCCAAGGGCGAAATCGCCTACGGCGCCAGCTACATCGAGTGGTACGCCGAAGAAGCCAAGCGCGTCTACGGCGACGTGATCCCCGGCCCGGCCGGCGACAAGCGCGTGGTGGTGGTCAAGGAGCCGATCGGCGTTTGTGCCGCGGTCACCCCGTGGAACTTCCCGAACGCGATGATCACCCGCAAGGCCGCCCCGGCGCTGGCAGCCGGTTGCGCGATGGTGGTCAAGCCCGCGACCCAGACCCCGCTGTCGGCGCTGGCGATCGCCGTGCTGGCCGAACGTGCCGGCCTGCCCGCCGGCCTGCTGAGCGTGGTGACTGGCTCGGCCGCCGCCATCGGTGGCGAAATGACCTCCAGCGACATCGTGCGCAAATTCAGCTTCACCGGCTCGACCGAAATCGGTCGCACGCTGATCGAACAGTGCGCCAGCACCATCAAGAAGGTGTCGATGGAACTGGGCGGCAATGCGCCCTTCATCGTGTTCGACGATGCCGACCTGGATGCCGCCGTCGAAGGCGCACTGATCAGCAAGTACCGCAACGCCGGCCAGACCTGCGTCTGCGCCAACCGCCTGTACGTGCAGGCCGGCGTCTACGATGCCTTCGCCGAGAAGTTCGCGGCCGCCGTCGCCAAGCTGAAGGTCGGCAACGGCGCGGAAGCCGGTGTGACCCAAGGCCCGCTGATCGACGCCAATGCCGTGACCAAGGTCGAAGAGCACATCGCTGATGCACTGGCCAAGGGCGGCAAGCTGATCGCTGGCGGCAAGCGTCATGCGCTGGGCGGCAGCTTCTTCGAGCCGACCATCGTCGCCAACGTGACGCAGGACATGAAGGTCGCCAAGGAAGAAACCTTCGGCCCGCTGGCACCGCTGTTCAAGTTCGAGACCGAAGACGAAGTCATCGGCTACGCCAACGACACCGAATTCGGCCTGGCCAGCTACTTCTACGCCCGCGATATCGGCCGCATCTGGCGCGTGTCGGAAGGCCTGGAATACGGCATGGTCGGCATCAACACCGGCATCATCTCCAACGAAGCCGCACCGTTCGGTGGCGTGAAGAGCTCCGGCCTCGGCCGCGAAGGCTCCAAGTACGGCATCGAGGACTACCTGGAGATCAAGTACCTGTGCATGGGCGGCGTCGACAAGTAACGCCCTGCCAGTAACAGTTTCTCTCTCTCCTTTGTGAGTTGCGGGCCCGCGTTAGCGGGCCCTTTTTTTGGTGGTTGGGGATCAGCCACTATCGGCCCTGCGTTATTGTGCTTCCTGCGTCACGATGTCGCGGGTGAGGCGATCTCGTCGTGCGTGAACAGGCCGCGTATCAGCACCGCGCCGGTGCCAACCAGTAGTAGCTCGTCAGCGATCTCTCTACAGGGGAGACGTTGTCTGGCGCATAGCGTTTCATGCAGTTTCTTCGTGACGATGCATGGCTGAGCTGGCCGAGCGGCGGGTTCCCGGCAACTGAGATTGCAAGCGATTGCAACTATGCAATCTGCCTGCCGCTTTGACGTGCAAGCGCTTGCAAAAATCTGACGAGCTGACGAGCGGTAGAGAACGCTGCAACGCAAAAAATGGGAAGGGGGGATGGTGCAGAGAATAGTGAGGAGCGCGAGGCAGCGAGCGGTCCAACAGCAGAGAAGGGCGGGCGATTCCTCTAGTTGGATCGAGGTGTCGCCGTTTCGGAAGCCAGCCTCGCCAACCGGATGGCACTAGCCCCGCAAACTGCCCCGCTCAACCAAACTGCATTCGAACAACCGGGTACGCAACTTCAGGCTCGGCTGGGACAACCGCGCCGCGATCTGCTCGATGGCATGGTCCACCATCTCGGCAATCGGCTGGCGGACCGTGGTCAGCCGGAAACTCGGCCAACCGGCCATGGGGATATCGTCGAAGCCCACAATGCTGACATCGTCCGGCACGGTCAGCCCGCGCTCCCGGCAGGCATCCATCGTACCCAGCGCCAGAATGTCGTCGCTGCAGAAGATGGCCTGCACCGGTGCATTGGCCGCTTGCGCGTCAAACATCGCATGGGCGCCCAGCCGTCCCTGCTCATGGGAGTAGTCGCGGGTAAAGCGAGCGGAAACCGGAGCCAGCCCAGCGGTGGCAAGACCCTTCATGAAGCCTTTCAGACGATCGACGGATGCGACCGATCTCCGTGGCCCACCGACAAAGGCCATGCGGGTGAATCCCCGCGCCAGCATGGCTTCCGCCACCAGCCGGCCGCCGGTGAGGTTGTCCACCGTCACGACCGGCACCACACCCCGTGCGACAGCCCGGCCAAAGACGTGCAGCACCGGCAGCCCGGCCCGCGAGCAAGCCCGGGCAAACCCGGCAGGAGGCGACGAAGTGGCGATCAGCACCGCGTCTACCTGGTACTGCAGCATCATGTCCAGCGCCGCCT
>CBIHQA010000361.1:0-4674 GCA_966211475.1 uncultured Neisseriales bacterium | reverse complement strand
CAGGGCGTCTTTCATCCTCAACCAAACCTGTCCGGCTGATAGTTACTGACTATCCGTCGGCTTGGAACATTCAATTTCCCAACCGGTCGGAAACAAGCCATGATGAACGCGTGGATTTGAACAACTCGCCGGAGAACAATATGGACATCCATCTGGGCATTCCCGAAGACAAGCGCAAAGAGATCGCCGACGGCTTGTCGCACCTGCTGGCCGACACCTACACCCTGTACCTGCAGACGCATAACTTCCACTGGAACGTCACCGGGCCGATGTTCAACACCCTGCACCTGATGTTCGAGGCGCAATACACCGAACTCTCGCTGGCCGTGGATCTGATCGCCGAACGCATCCGTGCCTTGGGCTTCCCGGCGCCGGGCACCTACGCGGCCTTTGCCAAGTTATCGAGCGTGGAAGAAGTCGAAGGCGTGCCGCGCGCGCAGGAAATGATCGGCCTGCTGCTCAAGGGCCAGGAAACCGTGGTGCGCACCGCCCGCAGCCTGTTCCCGCTGCTCGACGAAGTGAACGACGAATCGACGGCCGACCTGCTGACCCAGCGCCTGCAATTGCATGAAAAGACCGCCTGGATGTTGCGCAGCCTGCTCGAATAAACCGCCACGCAAGCATCGAAATAACAAGGACGCGCTGTAAAATAGCGCGTCCTTTTTCGTTTGCTCACCATGGCAACCGTGACCCTCTCCCCCGATGCGCCGATTGGCGTATTCGACTCCGGCCTGGGCGGCCTGTCGGTGCTGCGCCACCTGCGCGACCGGCTGCCGCACGAAGACCTGATCTACGCCGCCGACTCCGCCAACGTTCCGTATGGCGAGAAGGGCGACGACTTCATCCGCCGCCGTGCGGACGACATCGCCGACTTCCTGCTGGCGCAAGGCTGCAAGGCGCTGGTCATTGCCTGCAACACCGCGACGGCCGCCGCTGCCGCGCCGCTGCGCGAACGACTGTCGATCCCGATCATCGCGATGGAGCCGGCCGTCAAACCGGCCACCAAGCAGACCAGCAATGGCATCGTCGGCGTGTTGGCCACCTCCGGCACGCTGGCCAGCGCGCAGTACGCCGCACTGCTCGGCCGCTTCGCCGAAGGCGTCACCGTGGTCACCCAGCCCTGCCCCGGCCTCGCCGACCAGGTCGACCGGGGAGAACTCGACACGCCGCTGACCCGCGAGCTATTGACCCGCTACATGACCCGCATCCGGGAAGCCGGCGCCGACACCATCGTGCTGGGCTGCACCCACTATCCCTTTCTGCGTCCGATGATCGAGGAACTGGCTGGCCCCAACGTGGCGTTGATCGACACCGGCGCCGCCGTTGCCCGGCACACGCAAAACCGGCTAGAGGAAGTGGGCGCACTGACGAACCGCAAACAGCCGGGCACGGTCGCGTTCTATTCCAGTGCCGCCGGCCCGCAGACCGATGAAGTCGTCAGCCGGCTGTGGGGAGAGCCCGCCACGGTCAGCGCCCTGCCTGTCTGATCACCGCAGGAAACAAGGCAAGGTGTAGGGCGGAAACGCGCAGCGCCTTCCGCCGTCACCCCGCTTACCCCGCCGTCGCCGGCCCGGACTCCCGCTCCGGTCGCTTGCGCCGCAGCCCTTCCAGGTAGAGGTAGATCACCGGCGTGATGTACAGCGTAATGAGCTGCGAGAAGATCAAGCCGCCCACCACCGCCGCACCCAGCGGCTGGCGCAGCTCGGCGCTGGCGCCGTAGCCGACGGCAATCGGCAGCGCGCCCATCATCGCTGCCAGCGTGGTCATCAGGATGGGTCGGAAGCGCAGCAGGCAGGCCTCGCGGATGGCGTCATACGGGGTGGCACCGCTGCGCCGGGCCTCGATGGCGAAGTCGACCATCATGATGGCGTTTTTCTTCACGATGCCGATCAGCATCAGGATGCCGATCGCCGCGATTACCGTCAGCTCCATGCCCAGCAGCTGCAGGGCCAGCAGCGCGCCGATGGCGGCCGACGGCAGGCCGGACAGGATGGTCAGCGGGTGGATGTAGCTTTCGTACAGCACGCCCAACAGCACGTAGATCACTAGCACGGCCGCCACGATCAGGATGATCTGGTTGTTCTGGGTCTGCTCGAAGGCGGCCGCGTCCCCCGCGAAACCGGTCAGGATAGTGCTCGGCATGCCGATCCGCTGCTGCACGGTCAACAGTGTCTCGGTCGCATCGCCGAGGGTGGCGCCCGGCGCCAGGTTGAAGGACAGCGTCACCGCCTGTAGCTGACCTTGGTGGTTGACCGAGGTCGGGCTCGCCACCCGCGCAACCTTCACCAGGTTGGACATCGGCACCATGGCGCCGGTCTTGCTGCGCACCGGGATGCGCCCGATCATGTTCTCGTCGGTGCGGAATTCCGGCGCGATTTCCATCAGCACTGAGTAGTCACCGCTGGAGGTATAGATGGTCGATACCTGCCGCTGGCCAAAAGCGTTGTACAAGCCGGTGCGCACGTCGGACAGCGCCACACCCAGCAGGTTGGCGCGATCCCGGTCGATGTCCACCTTGACCGTCACGCCCTTGAGCTGCACGTCGCTGTTCACATCGCGGAACAGCGACTCCTTCGCCAACTCGACCCGCAGCTTGTCCGCCCAGGCGGACAGCTCGTCCCCCCGCACGCTTTGCAGCGTGTACTGGTAGCGCGCCTTGCTGGAACGCCCCCCGAGCCGCAGGTTCTGCACCGCCGAGAAGAACACGCTGACGCCGGGTACGTTGCGCACGTCCTTGCGCAAGCTTTCCAGCACCGCGTCCATGTCGCCGCGCTGCGATCGCGGCTTCAGGTTCACGAACATGCGGCCGCTGCTGCCGGAGGCCGACGAGGTGACGCTGGCCACCGCCGGATTGCGCCGCACGATGCCGGACAGGCGCTGCACCGTACCCTGCATGATGTCGAAGGAGGTGTCGTCGCTGGCGTCGATGCTGACCGACACCTGGCCGATATCCTCGCTCGGGAAGAAGCCCTTGGGGATGCTCTGGAAGAACCATGCACTGCCGGCGAAGGTGCCCAGGGCCATCATCAGCACCCAGAAGCGGTGGCGCAGCGCGATGTCCAGCGTCACCCGGTAGGCGCCCAGCAGGCGTTCGAACCCTGCTTCGAAGCCGCGCTCCAGCAGACCCGGCTTCTCCTCATGGTGCGGTTTGATGAAGCGGCTGGCCAGCAGCGGGATCAGCGTCAGCGAGGCGACTGCCGACACCAGGATCGCCAGCGACACCACCACCGCGAATTCGTGGAACAGCAGGCCGATCACCCCCGGCATGAAGAAGATCGGGATGAACACCGCCACCAGCGACAGCGAGATGGAAATGATGGTGAAGCCGACTTCGCGCGACCCCTTCAGCGCCGCCTCCATCGGTGGCATGCCGTCCTCGACATGGCGAACGATGTTCTCCAGCACCACGATCGCGTCGTCCACCACCAGCCCGACCGCCAGCGTGAGCCCCAACAGCGAGATGTTGTCCAGGCTGTAACCCAGCCAGTACATCAGCCCGAGCGTACCGACCAGCGAGATCGGCAGGGTCAGCGACGGAATCAGCGTGGCCGATGCCCGCCGCAGGAACAGGAAGATCACTAGTACCACCAGCGCCACCGTCAGGCCGAGCGTGAACTGCACGTCGTGCATCGCATCGCGGATGGAGGCGGAGCGGTCGTTCAACAGGTCGACCTTGATCGAGGCCGGCATCTGCCCGGTCAGACGCGGCATGGCCTGCTTGATCGCGTCGACCACCGCCACCGTGTTGGCGTTGGGTTGCTTGAGCACGGCCAGCACGATGCTGCGCTCGCCCTTGGGCAAGCCGGCGCCGCGCGCCTGACCATTCTTTGCCCCCATCTTGCCGGCACCGTCGTACAGCCAGCTGGAGGAAGTCAACGTTTCCACGCTGTCGGTCACCGTGGCGACATCGGACAGGCGCACCGGCGCGCCATCATTGGTGGAAACGATCAGCGGCGCGAATTCCGCGGCATTCATCAGCTGCCGGTTGGCGGAGATGGTCAGCGTCTGCTTGGAACCCTGCATCACGCCAACCGGCGTATTGGCATTGGCGTTCTTCAGTGCGGTGGACAAGTCGTCGAAGGTCATGCCGCGCGACGCCAGCTTGTCCGGGTCGACCTGGATGCGCACCGCGTAGCGCCGCTGGCCGAAGAGCTGCACCTGGGCCACGCCATTGAGCGTGGACAGCATCGGTGAAACCAGGTTTTCCGCGTAGTCGTCGAGCTGCGGCAGGGACAGCGACGGCGAGGTCAGCGCCAGCAGCAGGATAGGCGCGTCGGCCGGGTTCACCTTGCGGTAGGCCGGTAGCGAGGTCATGTCGTCCGGCAACGAGCGCTGGGCGCGCAGCAGGGCGGCCTGCACGTCCACCGCCGCGGCGTCGATGTCTCGGCTGGGGTCGAATTCCAGCGTGATCGAGGTGCTGCCCAGCGTGCTGCTGGAGGTGATGGTGGTCAACCCGGCGATGGTGGAAAACTGCTTTTCCAGCGGCGTGGTGACCGAGATCGCCATGGTGTCCGGGTTGGCGCCGGCCAGCGACGCCGACACATTGATCACCGGGGTGTTGTAGCTCGGCAGCGCCGAGATCGGCAGCTTGTCGTAGGCCAGAAGGCCGGCCACCACCACCGAGATCGACAGCAGCACGGTCATCACCGGCCGCCGGATGCAAAGCTCCGATAG
>CBIHQA010000360.1:0-4686 GCA_966211475.1 uncultured Neisseriales bacterium | reverse complement strand
GGCGCGGATGCCGCAGGTCCGCATCCACCAGCAGTACACGCTCGCCCAATTGGGAAAACACCACCGCCAGATTGGCGGCGATGAAGCTGCGCCCCTCGCCACGATCCGGGCTCGCCACCACCAGCATCTTGTTGCCGGTGGCGCTGAACCAGCGCAGCAGCAACTGAGTACGCAATGCGCGCAGCTGCTCCACCACCGGGCTGAACGGCTGGAACGCCGCGATCACATCCGGATGGATGCGCTCGTCCCCAGCTCCCAGATAGGAGTATTCGAACTGACGGGACAGCGCGAACTCAATGTCAGCCTCGGTCACCAGCCCCAATTGCACCGCGGCGGTCCCGAAACGCAGCCCCTGCTCCTTTTGCAGCCACATCACCCGCTCCGCATCGGAGGGGGTCAACTTGCCGCTGTCGATCAGAATGGCGCCCAGCGAGCGCTCATTGCCAACCAGCGGCTCGATCCGTGGAGACTCCATTCGCTTGAAGGACGGCTCACGCGGTGCATCGTCGACGTCCAGCAGGGGTTCCGATCGGTGTCGGGCCGCCGGCGAACCGGGCGCGATGAATTGACGAATCGTCATGGACAGCTCCTGCTTATGTTTCCGAAGGCAAACCGCATCTTGCGGAAACCGGGTGTTCACGCCGAATGACGGTCAACCCCGCCGATCCGACAAACCAACTGCTCTGTCGCCCCTGCGCCCATTTCTGACGGGCCGGGGATGCGATCCCGCGCATGTGACGGCGACCGCTGGCCGGGCTGCTCTGACAACGGCCCGGCGAGTCACGCCCGCAGCAACTGACCTAGAAACTCAACCGGCGCGGGATCAGCCCGCTCCGGCGCACCATCGTGTCGGCCGACTGCAGGCTGACCAGCACCGGCACACCCAGCGTCAGCCGCAGATCGTCCTCCGACCGGATTCGGCGCTGCACCATTTCGCGCAGCAAGGCGGCACCGGCTCCCAGCAACAGCCCCAGGAAAGCCGCGATTACCGTATTGAGCAGCACGCGCGGGCTGGTCGGCCCGTTGGGCGGACTGGCCGGGTTCAGCACGTAGATGTCGGTCTGATTAAGCTGGCTCTGCAGGCGGCTCTGGCTGGCGCGCAGCAAGGCAGCGTCATAAGCACGCTGGGCACTTTCCACGTTCTGGCTGAGGACAGCAACTTCGTCGCGCCGCTTCTTCAGTTGCAGCACCTTGGCCTTCTGCGCCTCCAGTGCGGCACGCAATTCGCCTTCGCGCTGACGGTTAATCCGCGCATTGCTTTCGATGCTGTTGCCGGCGACGCGGATTTCCGCATCCAGCCGGGCACGCAACGAGTCGACCTCGGATTTGGCCTGAATGTACTGAGGGTGGTTTACGCCAACGCGCTCTGACAGCTGCGCCAGCGCGCCTTCGGCCTTGCTCAGCTCCGCCTTCAGGTTTTGAATCAGGGGGTTGCTCAGAATGTCCGGAATGGCATCCTTCTGCTGGCTGCGCAGCTGATCCTCGCGGCTCTGCGCGTCCACCCGCTGCCCCTGGGCGGTCACCAGCAGGCTGGACAGTTCGGTCAGACGGGCATTTTCTTCGTCCATCCGCTCATCGGTGGCTACGATGCCGCTGGTCTGCTGGTAGGCGGACAACTTATGCTGCGCAACCTCCAGATCTTCCTTTAGCCCCTTGAGCTGCTGGTCGAACCAGCCCGACACCTGCTTGGCCGGCTGGGTATGCATCTCCAGACTGGCTTGGATGTAGGACTCCGCGAAGGTGTTAGCCAGCAAGGCGGCGAATTCCGGGTCCTCCCCGCTGTAGCTGACCGCCAGCACATTACTGTCATGGGCCGGCCGTACTTCCAGGTTCCGTTGCAGCGCATTCGCCAGCCACACCTTGACCGACCCGCGCCCGCCGGTTGCCTTGCGGAACCGCTCCTGCACCGCCGGCACGCGGTCCAGTTGCAGACGGTCGATCACGCGATCGGTCACATTGCGGCTGTTGATGATGTCCACCTGGGTGGCGAGGTAGCCGGACTGCAGCTCGACCGGCTGCGCTGCACCCGTCACCGGGTCCTGCGCCTTGCCGTTGACCACCAGTTCGGTGGTCGCGGTGTAGGACTTGGGCAGCAGCAGCGACACGGTCAGGGCCAGCGCCACCACCGTCACGAACACGCCGGTCATCAGCTTCCACCGGGCGCGAAGAATGCGTAAGAGTTGCGAAAAGGTCATGTAACGTCCTCAAGCCGTTGCGCCGTGTCGGGCGCTAGAACAGGCTTTCCTTGATGAACAGCACGTCGCCGTCGTGCATGGCGTCGGTTGGTTTCAGTTCGAACTCGCGGGTCGAGCCATCGTCCTGCTGGCGGTACACCAGCAGCCGGCGCGTATCCGCGCGGGTGTTGAATCCCCCGCTCGCCGACAGCGCCTGCATCACATTGGTGGGCCGGTCCAGCCGGAACACGCCGGGCCGTTGCACTTCGCCATAGACATAGAATTGCTCGCCCTTGGGCACGAACACCACGTCGCCCCCGGCGACCATCACATTGCTCGCCTTGCGGTTGACCAGGTCGCTCAGGCGAAACTCCAGCCGCTCCTGCTCGCCGTTGCGAGGCGCCCGCAGCACGATCACCTTGTCACCGCCACTCGCCGCGACCCCGCCAGCCAGCGCCAGTGCGTCGTACAGCGACGTCGCGCTGTCCAGCGCCAGTCGGGTTGGTCGGTTCACCTCGCCCAGCACGGCCAGTCGGCGGCTGCGGTACTGAGTGATCAGCACGTTGACGTTGGCGCCTCGTACAAAGCCGCCGATTTCCAGTTGCTCGCCGATCAGTTTTTCGGCCTGGGTATAGGTGAGCCCAGCCAGGCGGATCGGCCCGAGCAACGGGAAGGAAATCTGCCCATCCGGGCTGATCTGGGTTTCCAGGGTCAGATCGGGCTGGTTGTAGACGGTGACACGCACCACGTCCCCGTCATCCAGCGTGTAATTGGTCGGAGCGGCCTGTACCGCGCCCGCCAGGGCTGCCAGCAGCAGCAAAGCAGCGGCGTGATACGCCGAGGAAAGGACTCGCCGGGACATCACAGTCCACCCACCCCTTTCTGCAGGGCAGAATTGTTGTCCTTGTTGGGCTCGGCCGCTTTCGTAGCAGGTGTCGCCGGGGTCGCAGGCGCCGACACTTCCACGGCTGGGACAGCTCCCGGTGTTGCCCCCAACGCGGGTTCTTCAAGGCTGGAGAGGTATTCCACCGTGGTGTGCTCACGCAACTGCTTCACCTTGCCGGCAAAAGCCTGTTGGGCATTGCGGGCCTCCAGGTAGCGCTGGATCGCCGGTGTGGCTTCGGACAGCGAGACCGGCGCCGTGGTGGCATCCAGCTGCATCTGCAGCAAGGTCACGCCGCCCTGGGTGGTCATCAGGATGTCGCCCGGCTGCAGCTTGGCCAGTTGCGGCGCCAGTTGCACTGGCACCTGGTCGGCGGGAGTACGGGTTTCGCCATCAGCAAAGGTAATGCGGGCACCGCGCAGCACGGCCCGCACGTCGTCCGGCGTCTTCGCCTTGTCCAGGGCCGCCCGCAGGCCGGCAGTCAGATCCTTGGCCGGCACCTGGAACACATGCAGGCGGAAGATCTTGCGGTCCGCGAACATGGCGGGGTTCTGTTCATAGAAGCGGGTGACTTCCGTCGTCGGCGGCGCCACGGGCTTGATGCCCATCCGCTGCACCGCTGCCTGCGCCAGGATCTTGCGGCGCGCGGCGTCGATCGCCTGGACCACCTGCGGATCGCGGTCGAGCTTGTCGTCGATCGCCTTGTTGATCAGCACTTGCTGGTCAATCAGCTGCTCCAGCACCTGCTTGCGTGGAAGCTGGGCCAGTTCCGGCTGGTTGCCGAGCGCGAAGTTGAGCTGATGCACGGTCAGTTCAGACTCGCCCACCTTGGCGAGTACCTGCCCCGCCCGCTTCTCCTGTGCGTCCTTGCCGCAGCCGCTCAGCAAGGCAGCGCCGAGCAGGCAGGCAAGCGTGGTGTTCTTGAAGGTCGACGGCATCATGGATAAGAAAACCCGGTCATTAACGTGGTGTTGGTGCTCATGGCGCCCTTCCCTATCAGTAGGCATGCTGGTCGTGCACCATCATCAGCGCGGTGCGGAATATGATCTTGACATCCAACCAGACCGACCAGTTCCGCAGATAGTCCAGATCGTGCTGGATGCGCTTGGTCATGCTTTCCAGGTCATCGCCGCCGCGATAGCCGTTCACCTGAGCCCAGCCGGTGATACCCGGCTTCACCTTGTGGCGGATCATGTAGCTGGGGATTTGCTTGCGGTACTTCTCGTTAACGGCCACCACGTGCGGCCGTGGCCCGACGATGCTCATGCGGCCTTGCAACACGTTGATGAACTGCGGCAATTCGTCGATGGAGGTCTTGCGGATGAAGTTGCCGACGCGGGTTACCCGGGCATCGTTCTTGGCCACCTGGGTGTAGGAGTTGCCCCCATCCTCGGTGATGGTCATCGAGCGGAATTTGTAGACGATGATCTCCCGCCCATCGAGGCCGTAACGACGCTGCTTGAAGATCACCGGGCCGGGCGAGGTCAGCTTGATCGCAATCGCCGTCGCCAGCAGGATCGGCCAGATCATCAGCAGGATCAGCGATGCCAGCACCAGGTCGCTCGCCCGTTTCATCAGCCCATTGATGCCGAGGAAGGGCGACTCTCAGACCGAGATCACCGGGATACC
>CBIHQA010000359.1:0-4702 GCA_966211475.1 uncultured Neisseriales bacterium | reverse complement strand
CCCCCGCGCTGTCAAGCCTGAAATTCGTCGGCTGTTGTGGATAACTCGGGCGGAAGGGACTACAATCCGCCCGTTCGTCCCCGAGGTCGGGAACAAATCCGCCACTGGCGCCCGACCCGGGTTCAGCCATGGGCGCCTGTCCGAACGGACGGCACGACCTCGCAGGGCCTTGTTCGAGAGCCTGTCGAGTTATTCACAGCCTCGCTGTCCAACCCCCGATTTTGTCCACAGCCGATACCTATTCCATGTCCAGCGCCGTTGCTTTCTGGTCGTCCTGCCTTTCGACATTCGAGTCGGAGCTGACGGCACAGCAGTTCAACACCTGGATCAGGCCGCTGTCGATGCAAGAGGGGGACGAAGGCCTGCTGCTGTTTGTCCCCAACAAGTTCGTGATGCAGTGGGTCAAGGACAAATTCCTGCCCCGGATCGAGACGCTGGCCAACGATTTCTTTGGCGGCCCGATGCCGATCAACCTGTCGCTGGCCGCGCCCGCCGCAAAGCCGGTCGCCAAGGCGGCGGAAGCCGCGCCTGCATCGGCTGCGCCGGCTAACGGTGCCGACAAGGTCGCCAAACCCGCGACCACTGCTGCCCGTCCGCGCGTGGTGGACGAATATTCGCGACTGAACCCGACCTTCACCTTCGACACCTTCGTCACCGGTAAGGCCAACCAGCTGGCCCGCGCCGCCGCGCTGCAGGTGGCGGACAACCCGGGCGTGGCCTACAACCCGCTGTTCGTTTATGGCGGCGTCGGCCTGGGCAAAACTCACCTGGTGCAGGCGATTGGCAACCATGTGCTGTCGCAGAACAAAGACGCCAAGATCCGCTACATCCACGCGGAGAAATACGTCGGCGACGTGGTGAAGGCCTACCAGCACAAGGCCTTCGAAGAGTTCAAGCGCTACTACCACTCGCTGGACGTGCTGCTGATCGACGACATCCAGTTCTTCTCGAACAAGAGCCGGACGCAGGAAGAATTCTTCTACGCCTTCAACGCGCTGATCGAAGCCCACAAACAGGTGATCATCACCTGCGACACCTTCCCGAAGGAAATCGACGGGATGGAAGACCGGCTGATCTCGCGCTTCGGGTGGGGCCTGACGGTGGCGATCGAGCCGCCGGAGCTCGAAATGCGGGTGGCCATCCTGCTGAAGAAGGCCGAGCAGGAGCGCGTGCTGCTGGACGAACACACCGCCTTCTTCATCGCCAAGCACGTGCGGTCGAACGTGCGCGAGCTGGAAGGCGCACTCAAACGGGTGATCGCCTATTCGCGTTTCACCGGCGCCAAGATCAGCCTGGAGCTCGCCAAGGAAGCGCTGAAAGACCTGCTGGCGGTACAGAACCGGCAGATCAGCATCGAGAACATCCAGAAGACGGTGGCCGACTTCTACAAGATCAAGGTCGCCGACATGTATTCGGCCCGCCGTTCGCGCACCATCGCCCGTCCGCGGCAGGTGGCGATGGCCTTGGCCAAGGAACTGACACAACTGTCGCTGCCTGACATCGGCGAAGCCTTTGGCGGACGCGACCACACCACCGTGCTGCATGCGTGCCGCAAGGTGGCGGAACTGCGTAGCACCGACCCGGAAATCGGGCATGACTTCAACGTGCTGCTGCAGATCCTGAAGAACTGACGCAGTACGGAAACAAGCTGGGAATCAAGCAGGAGTGCGGGCTGGAGAGCAGCTGAGCGATATTGTGAAGTTATCGACAGCCCGAGGGGACAACGTGTGCATAACGACCCCCGTTCTTTCCGGCATAATAACGGCACACAATTTATCCACAACTTGCTGCATGACGCGTACCGAAATTGTCATTGCATGCAAGTTGTTGAAACATAAGCGAAAAACCCGGTTATCCACAGCCGGACGTCGACATTATTAATCATTACCATCTTTTTTAAGGTATTTATTGATATGGCCACAATCCAAGCCCACAAGGACGCGTTACTGAAACCCTTGTCGACGGTAACCGGGATCGTGGAGAAGCGGCATACCATGCCCATCCTGTCGAACGTCCTGGTGGAAACCCAAGGCGGGCAACTGCGTCTGCTGGGTACAGACCTGGAAATCCAGATCCAGACCGTGGACGCACTGGAAGGCAACAGCAGCGATACCCGCTTCACCACCTCCGCCAAAAAACTACAGGACATCCTGCGTGCAGTACCGGACGGCAACGTCACCCTGGAGCTGGAAGCCAACAAGCTGCTGGTGAAAGCCGGCAAGAGCCGCTTCAACCTGCACACCCTGCCGGCCGACGACCTGCCGCAGGTGCAACTGAACGCTGAGGTACAAGCGAGCCTGACCCTGGCGCAGAAGGACCTGAAGGCCCTGCTGAACAAGGTGTCCTACTCGATGGCCAACCAGGACATCCGTTACTACCTGAACGGCCTGTACCTGGTGGTGAATGGTGGCAAGCTGCGCTTGGTCGCAACCGACGGCCACCGCCTGGGTTACTGCGAGCATCCGCTGGATGGCGACGCCAATGCCTGCGAAGCAATCATCCCGCGCAAGACCGTGCTGGAACTCGCCAAGCTGCTGGCAGATGTGGACGACCCGATCCGTATCGATGTGGCTGGCAATCAGATTCGCTTCCGCTTCGGCAACATCGACCTAGTGTCCAAGGTGATCGAGGGCAAGTTCCCCGACTACAACCGCGTGATCCCGGTCGGCAACAACAGAAGCTTCAACATCGAACGCAGCCTGCTGCAAGGTGCACTGCAACGCGTCGCGATTCTCTCCAACGAGAAGTTCCGCGGTGTACGCGTAACACTCAGCCAAGGCGTGCTGAAGATCCAGTCCACCAACAGCGAGCAGGAAGAAGCGGTAGAAGAACTGGACGTCGATTACGGCAGCGACGCGCTGGATATCGGCTTCAACATCACCTATCTGATCGACGTGCTGACCCACGGCGACACCGAAACGGTGCATTTCGCCCTAGCCGACAGCAACGGCAGCGCGCTGGTGACCGAACCAGGCAACGACGCCTTCAAATACGTCGTGATGCCGATGCGCATCTAGCCAAAAAGCTGACCCACGGGCCGGACTGACCATGTCCGGCCTTTGTCGTTTTTTGTTTCACGTGAAACAGCGAAGATGAATTCCCCGATGACTGATCCGATGCAACCCGACGAAATGCAACCCAGCCCCCAAGCCGGTGCCAACGGCGGCTACGACGAATCCAGCATCCAGCAACTGGAAGGCCTGGAAGCGGTCCGCAAGCGTCCCGGCATGTACATCGGGGACACCTCGGACGGCACCGGTCTGCACCACATGGTGTTCGAAGCCGTCGACAACGCCATCGACGAAGCGCTGGCCGGCTACTGCGACGACATCAAGGTGATCATCCACCCGGATAACTCGATCTCGGTCAGCGACAACGGCCGTGGCATCCCCACCGGCATCAAGTTCGACGACAAGCACGAACCCAAGCGCTCCGCCGCCGAAATCGTGATGTGCGTGCTGCACGCCGGCGGCAAGTTCAACCAGAACAGCTACAAGGTCTCCGGCGGCTTGCACGGCGTGGGCGTATCCTGCGTCAACGGCCTGTCCAAATGGCTGAAGCTGACCATCCGCCGCGACGGCAAGAAGCACTACCTGGAGTTCAACCGCGGCATCCCCGTGGACCGCGTGGTGGAAGTGCAGAACGGCGTGGAAGTCTCACCCGCCCGCATCATTGGCGACACCAACCAGACCGGTACCGAAGTGCACTTCCTGGCCGACGAAGAAATCTTCGGCAAGGTCGAGTTCCACTACGAGATTCTCGCCAAGCGCCTGCGCGAACTGTCCTTCTTGAACAACGGCGTGAAG
Organism: uncultured Neisseriales bacterium; assembly: GCA_966211475.1. GTDB lineage: Bacteria > Pseudomonadota > Gammaproteobacteria > Burkholderiales > Leeiaceae > Leeia. The sequence goes on along the minus strand of CBIHQA010000359.1, from coordinate 896 downwards.
ATCGAGCTGATCGACCAACGCGAAGGCAAAGTCGAGGACTTCGCCCACTCCGGCGGCGTGAAGGGCTTCGTGGAATACATGAACCGCGCCAAGTCGGTGCTGCACCCCAAGGTGTTCTATTCGGTGGGCGAAAAGGACGGCATCACCGTCGAAGTCGCCATGCAGTGGAACGACAGCTACACCGAATCGGTGCAGTGCTTCACCAACAACATCCCGCAACGCGACGGTGGCACCCACCTGACCGGCCTGCGCTCCGCGATGACCCGGATCCTCAACAAGTACATCGAGGAAAACGAAATCGCCAAGAAGGCCAAGGTGGAAACCACTGGCGACGACATGCGCGAAGGCCTGACCTGCGTATTGTCTGTGAAGGTGCCGGAACCCAAGTTCTCCAGCCAGACCAAGGACAAGCTGGTCTCCAGCGAAGTGCAGCCGGTGGTGCAAGAAGTGGTCGCCGCCAAGCTGGGTGACTTCCTGCTGGAAAACCCACTGGACGCCAAGATCGTCTGCGGCAAGATCGTGGAAGCCGCCCGCGCTCGTGATGCCGCCCGCAAGGCTCGCGAACTGACCCGCCGCAAGGGCGTGCTAGACAACGTCGGCCTGCCCGGCAAGCTGGCCGACTGCCAGGAAAAAGACCCCGCCAAGTGCGAAATCTACATCGTGGAGGGCGACTCGGCAGGCGGTTCCGCCAAGCAGGGCCGCGACCGTAAGTTCCAGGCCATCCTGCCGCTGCGCGGCAAGGTGCTGAACGTGGAACGTGCCCGCTTCGACAAGGTGATTTCCAGCGAACAGATCGCCACCCTGCTGACCGCGCTCGGCTGCGGCATCGGCAAGGACGACTACAACCCGGAAAAGCTGCGCTACCACCGCATCATCATCATGACTGACGCGGACGT
>CBIHQA010000358.1:0-4713 GCA_966211475.1 uncultured Neisseriales bacterium | reverse complement strand
GGATCATCGCCATGCGCTTACCGACGTTTTCACGCGTGAGCTGCTTGAAGATCTCGGCGCCTTGGGAATCCAGCGTCAGGTGTACGGCAGCCTGGCCATTCTGGTCGAAACCGGGGTCGGCCTTGTTGATGTTCTTGCCGGTAAGCTCGACGTCCTTCTTCACCAGGATCTTGGTGGCCTGGCCGTTCTTCTGGCGCTCGTCCATCAGTTCGGTGTTGGCGGGCAGGTTGCCGGCAATGGCCTGTTCGATGACCTGCGGGTCGTGGAACTGGTCGGCCACCACCATGCGCACTTCCAGCGCGGCGGTACGGCCGATGATGTCCTTGGCCTTGGCGGTATCCTGGATACCCGGCAGTTGCACGACGATGCGGTCGGCACCCTGCTGCTGCACGATCGGTTCAGACACGCCGAGTTCGTTCACCCGGTTACGCAGCGTGGCGATGTTCTGCTCCACGGCGTTCTTGCGGACCTGCTGCAGCTCTTGCGGGGCCAGCTGAGCAACGATGCGCGGCTCGCCTTCCACCTTGGACAGGCCGATGCCGGTCAGGCGGGCGATCAGTGCCGGGTAGGCCTCGTCGGCAGTGGCCTGGTCATGGAAGCGCACGCTGACGGTCTGGCCGACGCGCTCGATGCGCGCGTAACGGATCTTCTTGTCCTTCAGCGCCATGCGGATGTCGCGGGCGTAGGTGTCCATCGACTTGTCGATGGCGGCCTGCATGTCGACTTCCAGCAGGAAGTGCACACCGCCGCGCAGATCGAGACCCAGCGCCATCGGGTGGGCATTGATCGCACGCAGCCAGGCCGGCGTGTTGGGCACCAGGGCCAGCGCGGCAATGTAGTCGTCGCCGAAGGCCTTCTGCAGTGCATCCTTGGCCTTGAGCTGGGATTCGCTGTCGGCCAGACGCACCTTGAGGCCATCCGCGGCCAGCTCCATCCCGTCAGGGTTCAGATTGGCCTGCTTGAGCGCCTGGGTCGCGACGTCCAGCATCTGCGGACTGACCGTGATGGTGGCCTTGACCGGGGACACCTGCACCGCCGGCGCATCGCCGAACAGGTTGGGCATCGTATAGATCAGGCTGGTGAGCACGGCGAGCGCGATCAGCGCATATTTCCAGAGCGGAAAACGGTTCATGGGGCCATCCAGCGCACGCGGGGAGCAACCGGTAACCGGCCGCACCCCGCGCGTCGTGCAAAGTTCAACGGATCAGAGGGACTTCAGCGTGCCCTTGGGCAGCACAGCGGAGATCATCGTGCGCTGCACCTGCACTTCGGTGTTGGAGGCGATTTCCACCGTGACGTATTGCTCGCCCACCTTGACGACCTTGCCGGCGATGCCGCCGTTGGTCACGACTTCGTCACCCTTCTGCAGCGCGTCGAGCGTGGCCTTGTGTTCCTTGGCGCGCTTCTGTTGCGGACGGATCAGGATGAAGTAGAACGCCACGAAGATGACGACCATCGGCAGGATGCCGCTGAGCAGGTCACCGCCCGGAGCGGGCGCGGCAGCGGCGTAGGCTGGGGTAATCCACATTGTTGTATTGTCCTGTGAGTCGGGCGAAACAAAAGCCGCATTCTAGCGGCTGGCGGCAGCGGTGGCGAGATGAGCAGTCCAGCGGGCGCGGCAACGGGCCGCCAGCACCCCGCGTGCAACACCACTGCCGAGTTCAATGGGGCTGGAAGGTGATTTTTCAAGCCCTCCGTGATGACCGCTGCGCTCAACCCAACCTACGGATACGGCAGACCACCCGCAAAGGGTCATCACACTGTTCGAGCGTAGCGAGGCACCCCCGTCGGCGGGCGGTCTGCCCTTGTTCTTAGCGGCTTGCCGCTTGGAACTGGGCGATGCAGAGCTAGCAGGGAAGATGGGAATATTTCAGCGGGCGGCAGATGGGTTGCCAACGGTCAAACCAGCAAAGCTTGTTTTGCGCCCTTCCGCTGACATGCCCCCCGCCCTCAGCCGCCGCCTTCGCGTGGATTGAGCTGGGCCACCGACAGGCCGGACTCTGCCAGCCAGCCGCGAATGCGGCGGTTCAGCTCGTCTCGGGTCAGCGACTGGAAGGTGGCGCGCACTTCGGCCTCGGTCTGCACCGGCCGGTCTTCAGTCACGGCCTGGACGATGTGCTCGCGCAACACATCGTTCATCTGCGCCGCCTCGGACAGCAACAGCAGCTGACGGTAGCGGGCGTCTTCCATCTCGGCGTCGGTCACGCCGTTTTCCCGCAGGTCGCGCAGGATGCCTTGCGCGACGTTGAGCGCGAGCGTCGCGTTGACGTGGTCGCTGGCGAAATCGATGTTGGCCGCGAATCCTTCGTAACGCTGCAAGCCGGTCCAGACCGAAACGTGATAAGTCAGCGCCGCATCCTCGCGCAGGGCCTTGGAAAGGCGCCGCTGCAGGATGTCGGCGAACAGGCCGCGCAGGCATTGCTCGTGCTCGTTCACGACCGCCGGCGCCCGCAGGTAGAGGGTGGACTCCGAACGCGTGGTGGAGGCCAGCTTCTGGCTATCTTCGCTGTGCTGGATGACCTCCCGCACACCGCCAGCCGGCTTGATGACGGGGGGCGTGGCCCAGTCGAATGCGGTGTCCGGCGCCGGCAGGCTGGCGATCCAGGTTTCCACCAGCGGCTTGAGGCGCTGCAGGTCGACATCCCCAACCAGGACGAATTTCAGCCGTGCGGGTTGGCCGAACCAGCGGCGTTCCACGTGCTTGATGCTGTCTTTTTCCAGCTCCCGCAGTTGGGCGGGGTCGGCAGGCCGCTTGTAGAAGGTGTCGCCCCAGATCTTTTCCGCCATGTCCTGGCGCAGTTGCTCGCCGCTGCGCTCCTTGAGGCGGCGCTGGTTGCCCAGCCGCTGGGCGATCCAGTCGTCCATTTCGTCTTCGTCGATACGCGGTTGGGTGAGGCGCAGACGGACCAGGGCAAGCAGCGTGGGCAGGTCGTCGATGCGCGTGCTGCCCCGCAAGCCGTGGCGGTAGGTGTCCGCGTAGACCGACAATTCGGCCGAATGGCCGGCCAGCACCCGTTCGAGCTGGGCATCGGTCAGGTCGGCCACGCCGCTGTCGTTGAGCACACTGCTGGTCAGCGTGGCAGCGGCGTACATGGTCTTGGGCAGCGCCGACGTACCACCGGCGCCGGCCGCCTCGAACAGCACTTCCTGCGGCCGGTAATGGGAAGGCAGCACGTAGACCGTCACGCCATTGGACAGAGTCCACGTGACTAGGCCGTTGGCCGGGTTGACCGTTTCTGCCGTCACCTTGCCTGGTTTGGGCGGGGTCGCATCCAGTGAACGGTCCTGCGCAGGCTGGAAAGGCTCCAGCTTGGCGGCCGCCACCTGGGCGACGATGCGACGGACCTCCGCTTCGGTCGGGGCGTCGTAACGCTTGTTGGCGGGTAATTCCAAGGACAGCAACTGGTCCGGCGACTGGGCCATGCGGCGGAAGGTGGCATTGATCTCCGGCAGCGCGTTATCGGCCATCACCTCGCGAATCTGCTTGAGCTCGTCGGCCGGCGCTTGCGGGGTCTCGTCGTCGATGGCGGCATCCACCAGCGAAGCGGCGACCTGCTCGGCCGGCTGGGCTTCATCCTGATCCAGGCGGCGTTGCATGGTCACCAGGGTGTCGGCACGCAGGCGTCGGTATTCCTGTTCGGTGAAGCCGTAGCGCGCGGCGCGTTCGATTTCGGTCTGCAACTGCTCCCAGGCCGATTTCAGGTGAAAGCTGCTGGGAACAATCACGAAACTACGCAGCGCCCGGCGATCGGGCATGACGCCGCGCCCATAGTAGGCGGTGTAGATCGCCTGATTGGGACGAGATGCGATCTCGCGCAGGCGCTCGACCAGCAGACGGCTGCCCAGGTAGCGCAGGCTGCTCGCCCGGTAGTCGGCCTGGGTGCGGCTGTATTCGCGCTCGCCGGGCCAGCTGAGGCGAACGCGGGCGCCGCCTTCGTCATCCTTAAAGCTGACCACGCGCAGACCAGACTTGGGCGGGACGGGCTCGATCACGACCGGCTGCGGGTCGGCCGCGGCGGGGATGGCGCCCAGTTCGCGCTTGATCAACGCCTCCATCGCGGCCGGGTCGACGTCGCCGACAGCGATCACTGTCATCCGGTCAGGGCGGTACCAGCGTTGGTAGAAGGCTTCCAGCTCCTTGATATCAGCCTTGGCGACCTGATCCATGCGTCCGATCGGCGGGCGCTTCAGGTAGCGGGAGTCGGCATAGAGCTGGTCATCGTAGGGCTGGCGCTGGGCGCGGCGGCGCTCCGACAGGCGCCATTCCTCGGTGACGATACGGGATTCCTTGACCACTTCGTCGGGATCGAAGCGAATGCCGTGTGCCCAGTCGGCCAATAACTGCACGCCCTGGGTCACCGTGTCCGGCCGGTCGGTCGGCAAGGCGAGCTGGTAGACCGTCTCGTTGTAGCTGGTGTAGGCGTTGGAATCCGCGCCGATCCGCATGCCGGCGGCCTCGATGAAGGCCATCACGTCCTGACCGGAGAAACGGGCGGTGCGTCGGAAGGCAAGGTGCTCCAGCAGGTGGGCATAGCCTTGCTGGGTCTCGCCTTCGAGCATGGAGCCCGCCGCGACCACCAGCCGCAGCTCGACCTTCTTGCTGGGCACGGCATGGCGCTGTACTTGATAGCGCACGCCGTTAGGCAGCACCCCACTGAGCAGGCGTGGATCGCGGGAGAGCGGTACGTCGACGGCCGGGTTGGAAATGGCCAG
>CBIHQA010000357.1:0-4737 GCA_966211475.1 uncultured Neisseriales bacterium | reverse complement strand
CGGGACCACGGTGATGTCCAGGATGCCCTGGTGATGGCTATTCTCGGCCAGCGGGAACACCGCGCTTTGACCGTTGGCGCTACGGGTGACGATGGCAGAGACCTCGGTCTTCAGCGCCAACATCTTTTCCAGCACGCAGGCGGCGCCCTTCATCCCGGCCCAGGCGGCACGCGCCTCGTCGGCGGTCTTTACCCGCACCTGGCCCTTGCCGTCGTAGCCCATGCGGGCGGTCTTGAGGATGCCCGGCAGGTAGGCGGACAGGTCACCAGCCAGATCGGACTCCTGCTCGACCACCAGGAACGGCGCGGTCGGCAGGCCGGCATCGCGGAAGAAGGTCTTCTCGGAAATGCGGTCCTGGGCGACGGCCACGCAAGCGCCGGCGGGCGACACGAACACATGTTCGGTCAGCCAGGTCATGGCGGCGGCGTCGACGTTCTCGAATTCGGTGGTGACGGCCGCACAGGTATCCGCCAGCTGCTGCAGCGCGGCCTGATCGTTGTAGGGGCGGCACAGGTGTACGTCGGCAAAGTCGGCAGTGGGCGACTTCGGGTCCGGATCGAGCACCGTCACGCGGTAGCCCATTGCCTTGGCGGCAGCGGCGAACATACGACCGAGCTGGCCACCACCGAAGATGCCGAGCATCGCCGGCGGGAGAATCGGGAACCTAGTTTGCTGACTCATCGGCATTCTTTTGCTTGGGAACACGGCGGCGCAGGCTGAGCAGCCAGCCGATCAACGCGTAGACGGCAGTCGCAATCAGCACGCCGCGCAGGACGGGCCACCAGGCATCGGCCAGTTTCTTGCCGTCGACCAGATCCGCCATCAGCAGCAGTGCGAACAGCAGCCCGCCAAAGCGGGCGGATTGCGCGAGAACACTGCGTTCCCGCATCGGGGCCCACCACTTCATGCGATCAGACCTCGGGCAGCGTCATTGCCAGCACGGTGTCGCTCTGGGTCTGGCGGAAGGCGGCCAGCTTCTCAGCCAGCGCGGCGTCGCCGTTGGCCAACATGGCGATGGCGAACAGCGCGGCGTTAGCGGCGCCCGCTTCGCCGATGGCGAAGGTGGCGACCGGGATGCCCTTGGGCATCTGGACGATGGACAGCAGGGAGTCTTCGCCGCGCAGGTACTTGCTGGGGACCGGCACGCCGAGCACCGGCACCGTAGTCTTGCTGGCCAGCATGCCCGGCAGATGCGCGGCACCGCCGGCACCGGCGATGATCGCCTTCAAGCCGCGCTCGCGAGCGGTGGCCGCGTATTCGAACAGCAGGTCGGGGGTACGGTGGGCGGACACGACGCGCGCTTCGAACGACACGCCGAACGCCTTGAGTTGCTGGGCCGCGTTCTGCATCACGTCCCAATCGCTGTTGCTGCCCATGACGACGCCGATCACGGGGGATTGCTGGCCGGTGGCTTGACTCATCTTGCTATCCGGCGAATTTGCCGGTCCGGTTAAAAACCGGATTGTACAGAAATGACGACAAAGCCGCGCGGATTTTGCACTGAGCGGCCGGGGCTAAGCATCTGAATTGGTGACGGATTTGGACAGCGAGTCACATGGGCGCGGAGCACCGTAGGGCGGAAAAGCGAAGCGCCTTCCGCCATCCTCGGTTGATCCCCACCTGCCGTCGGCGCAGATGTCCCATGGCTGAAGGCTCTTCGCTTTTCCGCCCTACGGGTCAGTCATTCGTCAGGCGCCGGTCGGCGCCGGCACCGTCATCCCGCGTTGCACGGCGGGCCGGGCGCTCAAGCGGTCGAACCAGCGGCACACGTTAGGATAGTCAGCCAGCTCGATGCGCTGCCATTCATGGCGGGCCGCCCAGGGGTAGAGCGAGATGTCGGCGATCGAATACTCGTCGGCGATGTAGTCACGGCCGGCCAGTTCGCCATCCAGCACGGCGTACAGCCGCGCCGCTTCCTTGCTGTAGCGCTCGATCGCATAGGGCACCGGCTCCGGCGCGAAGCGCAGGAAGTGGTGCGCCTGCCCCAACATCGGCCCGAAGCCGCCCATCTGGAACATCAGCCATTGCAGCACGCGGTAGCGATCCTGGCCCTCGGCGGGCAGGAAGCGGCCGTGTTTCTCGGCCAGGTAGAACAGGATGGCGCCCGATTCGAACAGCGTCACGTCACCGTCCCGGTCGACGATGGCCGGAATCTTGGAGTTGGGGCTGATCGCCTTGAAGGCGGGGGCGAACTGGTCGCCCGTGCCGATATTGATGGGGTGCACGGTGTACGGCAGGCCCAGCTCCTCCAGCAGGATAGAGACCTTGCGCCCGTTGGGCGTGCCCCAGGTGTAGAGCTCGATCATGCAAATAGTCCGGATTTTGCTAGTCCTTTCGCCAGAAAGGACTGAGAGGCTAGATACAAAGCAGTGAGTTTGTCGAATTGACAGGCTTTGCCTGCGATTCGACGAAACAAACCGGTTTTCGAAAAAGGCTTTTTCGAAAACACTATGAATTGCCGCGCATTCTAGCGGAGCGGATCGACCCTGCCATCAGTAGGGGCTTAGATTACGGACGGACTGTACCGGTTCAACCACACTTGCCTGTACCGGTACACGGCACGTCGGAGGGTCACCAGTCAGGTGGCGGTGCTCTGCCAAGGGGATAACACATCGGCCAGGAATTTCTGCGCGCGCGGATGTTCCGGTTTGGTGAAGAAGCGATCTGGCGTGGTCCGCTCCAGCACCCGCCCCTGGTCCATGAACAACACGCGGTCGCAAACGTCCCGGGCAAAACCCATCTCGTGGGTGACCACCACCATGGTCATGCCGTCCTTGGCCAGGTCCTTCATCGCCTGCAGCACTTCGCCAACCATTTCCGGATCGAGCGCGGACGTCGGTTCGTCGAACAGCATCACCGGCGGCTTCATCGCCAACGCACGGGCGATCGCCACCCGCTGTTGTTGCCCACCGGAGAGTTGCGACGGGTAGGCATTCGCCTTGTGGGCGAGGCCCACTCGGTCGAGCAGCTGCATCGCCAAGTCATGGGCGTCCGCCGGCAGCAGTTTGCGAATGCGGATCGGCGCCAGGGTGCAGTTTTCCAGCGCGGTCAGGTGCGGGAACAGGTTGAACTGCTGGAACACAAAGCCGATACGGCTGCGCAGTGCGTTTACATCCAGGCCGCGCTCGTAGATGTCCTGGCCGTCGACCAGGATGCGGCCCTTCTGGATCGGCTCCAGCCGGTTGAGCGTGCGGATCAGCGTGGACTTTCCGGAGCCGGACGGCCCGCAGACGACCACTACCTCGCCTTGGGCGACCTCTTCGTTGATGTCGACCAGCGCGTGATAGTCGCCGTACCACTTGTTGACGTTTTCCAGCAGGATCATTCGGTTTTCCTACGAGCTCATCTTGCCGCCAGGCGGCGTTCCAGCCAGAAGGCGACGCGCGACAGGCCGAAGCACATCGCGAAATAGGTCAGTCCCAGCAGCAGGTAGACCTCGGCCGGCTTGGTCAGCAGCTGAGTGCTGATCTGCGAGGCGACGAAGGACACCTCGGACAGGCTGATGATGTAGCCGAGCGAGGTTTCCTTGATGGTCGACACGAACTGGTTCACTAGCGAGGGCAGCATATTGCGCACCGCCTGCGGCAGGATCACCAGCCGCATCGCCTGCAGGTAGTCGAAGCCGAGCGAGCGGGCGCTCTCCATCTGTCCTTTGGGGATGGCCAGGATGCCGGCACGGATGATCTCGGCCAGGTAGGCGCCGTCGAAGATCACCAGTGCTGCCAGCATGGTGGTGAACTGGTCGGTGGCATGGCCAGTGACGGTGGGCAGCAGGAAATAGGCCCAGAAGATCACCATCAGCAGCGGCGTGCCGCGCACCACATAGACCACGGCGGTGATCGGCCAGCGAATGAGGCGGTAGGGCGACAGCCGGCACAGCGCCAGCACCACGCCGACCGGGAATGCCAGCAGCAGCGCCAGCGCCGCCAGCAGCAGGGTCAGCGCCAAGCCGCCCAGCGGGCCGTTCGGGTATTGGCCAACCAGGTAGTACAGCCAGTAGGTCTGGATGATCTCAAGCATGTCAGGTCCTGACCGGGTAGCGGTGGTGATACCAGGCGGCCAGGCCGGTGATGGCGAGCGAGATGGTCAGGTAGGCGGCGGTGGCGAAGGCAAAGGCTTCGAAGCCGCGAAAGGTAGCGCTTTCGACCTGCTGCGCCTGGTACATCAGCTCCGCCACGCCGATTACCATCGCGATGCTGGTGTTCTTCCAGAGGCTGAGCGTCTGACCGATCAGCGGCGGCACGGTCACCCGCAGCGCCTGCGGCAGGATGATCAAGCGCATGGTGTTGAGGAAGGAAAAACCGAGCGCCCTACCCGCCTCCATCTGCTCCTTGGGGATCGAGCGGATGCCGCTGCGGATGTCCTCGGCCATGTAGGCGGCGGTATAGAGCACCAGTGCGATCACCGCGCTGGCGGCCTCAATATTGCGTTCGTACAGCCAGCTTTTGATTGGGCTGGGGAGCACTTCCGGTGCGCCGAAGTACCAGAACAGCATGTGGGCGAGTAGCGGGACATTGCGGATCGCCTCGACGTAGCAGGTGCCCAGTGCGCGCAGCAGCCTGGATGGCGCCAGCCGAAGCACCGCCACCAGCAGCGCCAGCGGCAAGGCGATCGCGAGTGAGATCAGGCCGAGCTTGATCGACAGCGCGAAGCCGCTTACCAGCCAGTCGTGGTACTGGCCGGACAGCAGCATGGAGAGGTTGAACTGGTACATGGAGGGCGATTGTATGCGGTACT
>CBIHQA010000356.1:0-4737 GCA_966211475.1 uncultured Neisseriales bacterium | reverse complement strand
CAGGCCTTCACGGCGCTGGGCACGGTCAAGCCGGTGGACCCTTACCAGGTCGACATGGGAGAAGGCTTCTGCCCATTCCGGCGCGACGTCGCCTGGGAGGCGACGCGAGAGACACCGATCGCTCCGCTGCTGGACCGGCTGGGGTTCACCGCCGGCAAGCGGAACTGGGGTTATCAGCTGCGCTTCGGCCTGTTCGAAATTGCCGAAGCCGATGCCGACTTGATCGCCACCGCCATGCAGGTATGCTGATGTCGTCCTACCGTCGCAGCCCGCCCCTGGCTGGCCGCGACGGCCCTTTTTGAACGACGCGCTGCCCGCCATGGCCTATTTCTACGACGAACTCACACCCTTCTACCACCTGATCCACCAGGATTGGGATACCAGCATCCGCCTGCAAGCCGGGCAACTATCCCACCTGATCGAAACCGAATGGCCCGGCAGCCGTAGCGTGCTCGATGTCAGCTGTGGCATCGGCACGCAGGCCATCGCGCTGGCCAGCCAAGGCTATACCGTCACCGCCTCTGACCTGTCCTCCCAGGAAATCGAGCGCGCCCGGCACGAGGCCGCACAGCGTGGCGCGGACATCGCCTTTTCCGTCTGCGACATGCGGGAAGCACACCGTCACCACGGCAGCGGATTCGACCTGGTCATCTCCGCGGACAACTCCCTGCCCCACCTGCTCGACGACACCCAACTGCTCATCGCGCTGCGTTCCATGTACCAAACGCTCAAGCCCGGCGGTGGCTGCCTGATCACCGTCCGCGACTACGCCAAGGAAGAACGCGGCCGCAACCTCGTCAAACCCTATGGCGCGCGGGAAGAAAACGGCAAACGCTATGTGCTGTTCCAGGTGTGGGACTTCGAGGGCGACTGCTACGACCTGACCTTCTACTTTGTCGAGGAAGACCTTAGCAGCCGCGAGGTCAAAACCCATGCGATGCGCTCCCGCTACTACGCCATCTCCACCGACCGGCTATGCGCGCTGATGCGGGAGGTGGGGTTCGACGAAGTGCAGCGGCTGGATGGGATGTTCTACCAGCCGGTGCTGGTCGGGACGCGGCGCCAGGGTTAACCAAGGTGAGCCAACTGTCGGCAAACGCGTCCCCGCTAACGATCGTTCTGCTGCCAGGGATGGACGGCACGGGTCTGTTGTTTGCCGACTTTCTCTCCGCATTGGGAGAGCGCTTCCCGACGCGGGTCGTGCGTTACCCGACCGACAAACCACTCAGCTATGACGCATTGCGGACGCATGTGGCTTCTGCGTTGCCCGAAGATGCGCCTTTCGTCATTCTGGCCGAATCGTTCTCCGGCCCCCTTGCCATCTCACTGGCAGCCGAGCGCCCAGCCGGCCTGAAAGGGCTGATCTTGTGCTGTACGTTTTCCCGTAACCCAAGACCTGCACTCGCGTTGCTGGGCCGTGCCGCCAGCAGCCTTCCCCTGCCATTCCTGCCAATCGGACCGCTCGGCCGGCTCCTGCTCGGCAAGCACGGCACGCGCGCGTTGCGGCAAGCGTTCGCCGCCACCCTCGCGCAAGTCCCGTCTCGCGTCATGCAGGCTAGACTGAAGTCGGTCCTGTCCGTCGACGTGACAGATCAACTCGCTCGCATCAACGTCCCGACGCTCTATCTGCAAGCGACGGAAGATCGGGTGGTCCCCGCCCGGGCAGGCGCCCTAATTTGCGAGAACTGCCCGACCGCGAAACTCACCCGCATCCGGGCGCCGCATTTCCTGCTGCAGACGCAGCCACATGAAGCGGCGCGAGAGATCAGCAGCTTCCTGGATCATCTTCCGTAAGCCGTGATTCAACCCGTCCGGAACGGCAGCGCCAGCAAGCGCAGCACCGCCCGGTCGCTCGGGTAGGCGTCCGGCTGCTCCACGCCCAGCTGCGCCGGATCGCGTCGGGGAGCGTAGCGGAAGGTCCCGAACAGCAAGTCCCAGAACGGCACGACCGCGCCATAGTTCTTGCCCTCCTCCCGGTCGGCGCTGTGATGGAAGCGGTGCAGCTCCGTGCCCACCAGCAGGAAGTTGAGCCAGCCGACCCGGATATCCACGTTGAAGTGCGACACCAGCCCCTGAAAGCTGGTGATGACCACCACCAGGAACACCGCCTCCTGCGAAAACCCCAGCAGGAACAGCGGCAGCGCCGACACCGCTCGGGCGATGATCCCATCCAGCGGATGGCCTACGGCGTGCATCAGCACATACACCTGCTGGGGCAGATGGTGCGCCACGTGCAGCTTCCACAGGCGTTCGCCAAGCTTGCCGCCCGCCTCGTGGTAGGCACGGTGCACCCAGTACCAGAGGAAATCCTTCGCCAGCAGGCCGAGCGGTACGCCCAACCACAGCGGCAACTGCGCCAGCCACGTCGGCCGCGCGATCTGGTGCTGCAACAGCATCCTTCCTGCCGCGTAGTCCGCCGCCGCCAGGCTGGCCGCGCCGATCAGCATGAACGGCAGATCCCGCCGAAAGAAGGTGCCGCGACGCATCGCCCATTGCAGCCGAAGCGGATGCACGGCTTCGATCACCGCCATGATGATGACCATGCCCAGCAGATACACCCCGTAATACCGCCCAAGTTGAGTAGGGTCGGTCAGCGCATAAGCTGCATAGCCCGCGGTGACGGCGAGCAGCAAGGGGTACAGCCCATAGCGCAGCCACTTGCTGCCTGTCGGGGAGAGATCGCATTCCATCGGGAGTCCTTTCCGAAAATATCGAACACCATGTACGATAAAAAACATCGTGTTCGATATTAGCGGCGACCCGCTCAGGCGCAACCGACAGGCCGCCGACGGTTGTTCGCTAACGGACAAACCCCATCGTGTTGTACGGAATCAGGACGACCATGAAGCCGGATCGCCGGGTCCATCGCACCCGCCAATTGCTGCACGACGCCCTGCTCGACCTCATCATGGAGCGCGGTTATGCCCCCATCTCGATTCAGGACGTCCTGGATCGCGCAGGAGTCGCCCGATCCACCTTCTACGCCCACTTCCGGGACAAGGACGACCTGCTGCTCAACGGCTTCCAGGCGATGCGCGACGCCATGCCGGGCAACCTGTTCGCCACTCCGGCCGGAGACGATGCGCGCCACCCCGCCTTCGGGCGGATGCTGTTCCGCCACGTCGAGGAAAACCGCGCACTGGCCCGGGCTTTTGTCGGCACCGACGCGGGCCAAGTGGTCATGAGCAACCTGCGCAACCTGTTGGTGGCGGACACGCGGAATTGGGTGCGGCAACACCTGGATCTACCGGCGGGGACGGAAGGCGAGTGTGTCGTGCAATACCTGGTCGGCGCCCTGTTCGGGCTGCTGACCTGGTGGGTGGATCACGACTTTCCGTGTAATGCGGATGAGATTGCGGAGACGTATCGGAAGCTGGTGGAACGCGGGTTGTGTGGTGTAGGCGGCACGGCACAGCCGCTTTCAGTACCTGCCGCTACGGTGTGAGCCGCCCGCGACGCCAGGGCTATTCCGCGCTGACCAGCGTCCCCTGGTGATAGACGATCTTCCATCCCTCGTCCGTGCGCCGCCACAGCGTGGCACGCCGCGTCACTCTTGCCCCTTGCAACAGGGTGTAGGTCAACAGGTAAAGGTCGGGCGCAACTTCCTGGCAGTAGAAATCTCTCGCCCCCCACCGGTCTTCACCGGGATTGGCAGATCGCTGCTCCAGGACATCCAGCACCTGTTCCCGGCTGTAACAGCGGCCGGACGCGCCGGTTTCCCAGAATGCTGGGTCGGTCATCCGTTCGAAATCGATGCGGGTGGTGCCGTGCTCGGTGCGGTGGAAGATGGGCTCGCGTGCTTGCAGTTCATTCAGCACGGGTAGCAGGTGAGGAGCGGTGATTCTGGCTTGTTCAGAAGACATGGCGCTGTCGAGGCTATCACCCCTGCTTCGGAGGGTTCCAGACAATATAAATACCACAGCCGTAGGACTTTATTTCATAAAGAGCAGCGACATAGCCCCAGTCATATTCCCACAAATAGCCGCCGGGCAATTCCTTGGTTGGATTGACATCTTCTATGGATCGAACCCATCTGCTCAACGCCTTGACCTCGCGCTTTAGCATAGCCTCGTCCGTGATCTTGTCCCAATCGGTGCCAGCTTTTTTGTACTCCCCGTCAGAACGGACAAGATCTATGTAGTCAATACCTTCACCACTAAGCCGGATCTTAAATACAAGATCGAACAACTGGCCGTTTATTGGAAGCGATTCGATCCGATAGCTTTGAGCAAGGCCATTACAGCTGGTCTCTTTCACACGGCTCTTGAATATCTCCTGCAACGCCTCCACGCTTGTCTGACCGGAAATTTCGTCGTTTCCAATATTAAGAACGCCTTGCTCGAGATTAAATATTGCAGCGTTCATACTGGCATCCGCTAGAAGATTTTTTTAAAAAATAGTTTCTTTTCGGTCGCACGACGTCGTTTGGCATGGCACTCCATGTCGACAATATTGCCCCACACAGAACTACCTAACCGCTGCATGCAGACAAGCCGGGCAAACCCATCTCATGTCTCGCATCAACCGCAGTATGGCCAAACGGTCGTTGAGCTGCCTGGAAACTCTGTTCCGATCTTTAAGTAAAACAGGAGACTGCTTAGAGGAAATTCCTAATCCTTCCAGAAACTCGCTGTCGACAAGATATTCAAAGCTCCCAGTCGCACCTTCAATTCGAAGAGTGCGAGCATTCAAACCTTCCATGTCTTCACCACCCGTAACAGCAGAAGCCAGTCTTGG
>CBIHQA010000355.1:0-4756 GCA_966211475.1 uncultured Neisseriales bacterium | reverse complement strand
ACAATGTGCCGTAGCCTGACCCGCCTCAGCGCACCTTGCGCTGGATGAACTCGATCTTGTAACCGTCCGGGTCTTCGACAAAGGCGATCACCGTCGTGCCGTGCTTCATCGGCCCGGCTTCGCGCGTTACCTTGCCGCCCAGCGCCTTGACCTTCTCGCAGGTCGCATAGGCATCCTCGACCTCCACCGCCACGTGGCCAAAACCGTTACCCAGGTCGTAGCTGGCGGTATCCCAGTTGTGGGTCAGCTCGATCACCGCATGCTGGTCTTCCGGGCCGTAGCCGACAAAGGCCAGCGTGAAACGGCCTTCCGGATAGTCGTTGCGGCGCAGCAGCTGCATGCCCAGCACCTCGGTATAGAAACGTAGCGAACGGTCCAGGTCACCGACCCGGATCATGGTGTGCAGGATACGCATGCGTTCTTCCTCGCGGTTGGATGGATGGGCTACCAGGCGAAAGCCTTCGGTCCGAGCTGGTTCAGCGCCTTGCGGCGCACCGCCCAGTCCGGCACGGCGCGCGCCACGACGGCCCAGAAGCGGGGGGAGTGGTTGAATTCGATCAGGTGGGCCAGTTCGTGCGCCACCACGTAGTCGACCAGTGGCGCCGGCAGCAACATCAGCCGCCAGTTGAGTCGCACCGAGCCTTGCCGGCTGCAGCTACCCCAACGGGCCCGCGCGCCGGACAGCTTGAAGGGCGGCACCGGCACGCCGATCTCGGGCGCCAGCCGCTGCAGGCGGATGGCAAAATCGGCACGTGCGGCGACCTGGTAGTGACGGGTGAGACGCGTCGCCAGTTCCTCCGGCGACGCACCGGCCGGCACGCCCAGCCACAATTCCTCACCGGTATCCCGCAGCCCGCGCCCGCTGTCCAGCCGCAAGATGCGCGGCTCGCCCAGCCAACGCAGCGGAATACCATCGGCCAATGCCGGAGGCTGTGTCTGTTGCTGCGCCTGCCAGTGACGCAGGATCCAGTCAGCCTTGGCACGCAGCACCTGCGGCAGCTCGGCCATCGGGTAATGCCAGGGCACCGATATCTGCAGGCGGCCATCGCGCATGGTCAGTCCAACACTGCGGCGCGGCCGGCGCACCACCTTCACCGGCACCTGCGCTTCGGCGAGCTGCAGGCTCCAGTCTTCGCCGTTGCGGCTCAGCCGCGCGGGCTGCTGATCCGCTCGACTTCCGCTTCGATCCACGTTTCGGCTGCCTCGGTCAGAGCGCTACCATCGCGGCCTTCCGGCCAGATCGGCTTGCCGATCACCACGTCGATGGTCCCGGGCCGCTTGGCCCAGGCATTGCGCGGCCAGAACTCACCGGAATTCAGTGCCACCGGCACCAGCGGCACGTCCAGCGCGATTGCCAATTCGGCACCACCACGCTTGTACTTGCGACGAGTCCCCGGCGCCGTGCGCGTGCCCTCTGGGAAGATCGCGATCCAGAACCCCTTGTCCATACGGTCGCGGGCGTCGCGCACCATCTTGTCCCGGGCCGCGGCACCCGCGCCGCGGTCCACGAAGATCTGCGACAGAATGTACATGCCCCATCCCACCAACGGCAGCCACAGCAGTTCCTTCTTGGCGATGTAGACCTGCGGCGGAAAGATCATCTGCAACGCCAGCGTCTCCCAAGCGGACTGATGCTTGGAATAGACAATGGACGGCCGGTCCGGGATGTTCTCGATCCCCGTCACCCGGTAGTCGATGCCACACAGCACGCGCACTGCCCACATCAGGCAGCGGCTCCAGTTGGTGATCACCCAGTAGCGGGTCAGTGGCGGGAAAGGCCAGAGCAGTACGGTGATCACAAAGAACACCGGCGTGATCAGGAAACCGAACAGATAGAACAGGCATGCGCGAATCGTTGCCATCGGGCTCACGCTTGAAGAAGAAAATCGACCGCCTCAGCCAGGTCGGCGAATACGCGGGTATCGGCGGGCAAGCCGCCTTTGGCGATGGTGCGCTCACCCTTGCCGGTGCGGACCAGGATGGGGGTGGCGCCCAGCGCCAAGCCGGCTTGCAGATCGCGCAAGCTGTCGCCCACGGTCGGCACGCCGACGAGGTCTTGCAAGCCGTAATGCGCAGCGATCTGCCTGAACAGGCCAGGCTTGGGTTTGCGGCAATCGCAGACGTCGTCCGGGCCGTGCGGACAATGCACGATCAGGTCGATGCGCCCGCCCAGCGGGGCCAGCAGTGACGCCAGCTTGGCATGCATCGCCGCCAGCTCCGCCGCGCTGAAATAACCGCGCGCCAGACCGGACTGGTTGGTCGCCACCGCCACCGTCCAGCCCGCGCGGGTCAGCTTGGCGACCGCTTCCAGGCTGCCGGGGATCGGCACCCATTCGTCGACCGACTTCACGTAGTCGTCGCTGTCCTGGTTCAGCACCCCGTCGCGGTCGAGGACGATCAGCTTCATCGGCCGCTTATTCCGCCAACCGCGCGATTTCGGCGACTTGGTTCATCAGCCGCGCCAGTTCGGACAACAGCGCCAGGCGGTTTCGACGCACGGCGGCATCGTCGGCCATCACCATCACGCCGTCGAAGAAAGCATCGACTGGCTCCTTGAGCGAGGCCATCGCCTTGAGTGCGCCGGTGTAGTCGCCGGCGGCCAGCTTGGCATCGACCTGCGGCGTCAGCGCACGCACGGCGTCGAACAGCGCGCGTTCGGCGGCTTCGGCGAATACGGCAGCATCGACGGCCGGCAGCGCTTCCTCGACCTTCTTCAGGATGTTGCGCACGCGCTTGTCGGCGGCGGCCAGCGAGGCGGCTTCCGGCAGGCGGCGGAACTCGGCCACGGCAGCGAGCTTGGCCGGCAGCGTGTCCAGGCGGGTCGGCACCAAGGCGAGGACGGCATCCACCTCGGCCGCATCGAATTCGGCGGTCAGGTAGTGACGCAGGCGGTCCTGCATGAAGCCAAACACGCCCTCCACTACCTCGGCGGACAACTTGCCGGCCGGGAAGGTGGACGCAGTCAGCGTCAGCAGCTGGCGCAGGTCGGCGGACAGCTTGCCTTCCAGCAGGATGCGGATCACGCCCAGCGCGGCACGGCGCAGGCCGAACGGGTCCTTGTCGCCGGTCGGGATCAGGCCGATACCGTAAATGCCGACCAGGGTTTCCAGCTTGTCGGCCAGCGCCACCGCTTGCGCGACCGCATTCGGCGGCAGGGTGTCGCCGGCAAAGCGTGGGTGGTAGTGACCCTCGATCGCGGCGGCCACGTCGGCGGCTTCGCCATCCAGGCGAGCATAGTAGCTGCCCATGACGCCTTGCAATTCCGGGAACTCGCCGACCATGTCGGTCAGCAAGTCGGCCTTGGCCAGCATGGCGGCACGGGTCGCGTCGCTGCGGTTGGTGCCGATCAGGCCAGCGATCTCGCCGGCGAGCATTTCCAGCCGGGTCACGCGCTCCAGTTGAGTGCCGATCTGGTTGTGGTAGACCACGTCTTTCAGGCGCGGGATACGGGCTTCCAGCCGCTGCTTCTGATCCTGCTCGAAGAAGAACTTGGCGTCGGACAACCGGGCGCGCAGCACGCGCTCGTTGCCGTGGATCACGTTGTACGGGTCGGCCGTTTCCAGGTTGGACACCACCAGGAAGGTCGGCAGGAGCTTGCCGGCCGCATCCAGCAGCGGGAAATACTTCTGGTTCTGCTGCATGGTCAGCATCAGGCATTCCTGCGGCACGCGCAGGAAGTCTTGTTCGAAGTGACCGGCGTAGACCTTCGGCCACTCGACCAGCGCGGTCACCTCGTCCAGCAGGCCCGGTTCGGCGCCGATGGTGGCACCGATCTTGGTCGCTGCCGCGGCCAGCTCCCGTTCGACCAGCGCATGGCGGGCGGCGAAGGACGCCACCACCTTGCCTTCTTCGAACAGCACACGGGCGTAGTCGTCGGCATGCTTCACCACGATCTCGCCCTGCGACAGGAAGCGGTGGCCCAGCGTCTTGCGATCCGCCGTCAGGCCCAGCACCGTCATCGGCAACACCGTCTCGCCGTGCAGCGCGATCAGGCCGTGCACCGGACGCACGAACTGCACGTCGGAATCGCCCCAGCGCATCACCTTGGGGATTGGCAGCTTCTTGACCGACGTGTTCACCACGTCCGGCAGCAGTGCATCCAGTGCCTGGCCCGCTTTGGTGGCGCGGTAGACATAGACCTCCTGCTTGCCGTCATGCATGGTCGCCAGCGCGGAGACCTCCACGCCGCAGGAGCGGGCAAAGCCGGCCAGTGCCGGGGTCGGCTGGCCATCCTTCATGCCGGCGGAGACGGCCGGGCCCTTGCGCTCGACCTGCTGTTCCGGCTGGATGGCTGCCACGTCGGGGATGCGCACCGCCAGGCGGCGCGGGCTGGCAAAAGCCTGGTATTCAGTACCGGACGAGACGAAGCCCAGCTTCGCCAGTTCGTCGAAGATCACGCGGGAGAAGCTCTCGCCCAGGTTGTTCAGGACCTTCGGCGGCAGCTCTTCGGTCCGCAGTTCGATCAGTAGTGTTTGATTCATGCTCGTAACCCAGTCGCCGCCTTACAAGTTTTCCATGATGGCCTGAAGCTGCTCGGCCTCGACCCGCACACGTTCCGGATGATCCGGGGCGCACATCGGGAACCCCGCCCGCTCACGCGATGCGTAGTAACCGAGGGCAGCCAGCCGTGCCAACGCGCGCACGCGGCCGATGTAGGCGGCCCGCTCCGTCACCGAGATGGCGCCGCGCGCATCCAGCAGATTGAAGGTGTGCGAGCACTTCATCACCATCTCGTAGCCCGGCAACACCAGGTTCA
>CBIHQA010000354.1:0-4758 GCA_966211475.1 uncultured Neisseriales bacterium | reverse complement strand
TGGACGCGGTGGCCGGCTCCATCCCCACCATCCGTTTCCTGGCCCAGCAAAAGGGGCTGGCCGATACGCTGGGCGACAATCTGGTACTCCAAGACGTGCCGATCTCGCTGCAGTGTTCCAACCGATCCAAGCATCTGGCTGACATGGCAAAGCTGAATCAGGCGATCAAGGCGATGCGCAGCGACGGGACGATGGACAAGCTGTCCAAGGGCGAGTAAAGCCGCATCCGGGCGACGGTTTGCACCGACCGCCACAAAAGCCGAAGGGCGGCCCAACTGGTCCGCCCGTCGGCTTTCTGGTTTCCCTGAGCCGTACTTACTTGTTCTTGTTGTACACGTCCACGAACACAGCAGCCAGCAGCACCAGGCCCTTGATCACCTGCTGGTAGTCGATGCCGATACCGAGGATGGACATGCCGTTGTTCATCACGCCCATCACGAAAGCGCCGATCACCGCGCCCATCACCTTGCCAACGCCGCCGGAGGCCGAGGCGCCACCGATGAAGCAGGCCGCGATCACGTCCAGCTCGAAGCCGAGACCGGCCTTCGGCGTGGCGGTGTTCAGCCGGGCGGCAAAGATCAAGCCTGCCACCGCCGCCAGCACGCCCATGTTCACGAAGGTGTAGAACGACACGCGGTTGGTCTTGATGCCCGACAGGCGCGCCGCCTTCTCGTTACCGCCCACTGCGTAGACGCGGCGGCCGATGGTGGTGCGGTTGGCGACGAAGGTGTACAGCACCATCAGCGCGAACATCACGATCAGCACGTTCGGCAGGCCCTTGTAGGATGACAGCAGGTAGCTGAAGTAGATGATCACACCAGCGAAGATCGCATTCTTCAGCAGGAAGAACACAATCGGCTCTTCTTCCATGCCGTGGCGGGACTGCTTGGCCCGAGCACGCCACTTGACCCATACCAGCGCAGCGGCCACCAGAGCGCCGATCAGCAGCGAGGTATAGCGGATGTCGGCGCCGCCCAGCGGGTCCGGGATGAAGCCGGAGCTCAGCAGCTTGAACTCATCCGGGAACGGCCCGACCGACTGGCCTTGCAGCAGCGCCAGCGACAACCCCTTGAACACCAGCATGCCAGCCAGGGTGACGATGAAGGATGGGATGCGAATAAACGCTACCCAGTACCCCTGCGCCGCGCCGATCAAGGCGCCGACGGCCAGACAGATCACCGTCGCGATCACGTAGTGCACGTGGTAGTTCACCATCAGCACGGCTGCCAGCGCGCCAACGAAGCCCACCACAGAGCCCACCGACAGGTCGATATGGCCAGCTACGATCACCATCAGCATGCCCAGCGCCATGATGACGATGTAGCTGTTCTGCAGGATCAGGTTGGTGAGATTGAGCGGCTGCATCAACGTGCCGTCGGTCTTGATCTGGAAGAACACCATGATCGCCACCAGCGACAGCAACATGCCGTATTCGCGGAGATTGCTCTTGAAGTAAGCGACGTAATCCCGCTTTTCCTTCTCCGCTGGCGGAGCCGTGGCTGCGAGTTCCTTAGACATTTCCGTGTTCTCCATTCCTCATGATCGCTCGCATGATCTTTTCCTGTGACGCTTCGGCGGCGGCGAACTCGCCCACGAAGCGACCTTCATTCATCACGTAGATCCGGTCGCACATGCCCAGCAGTTCCGGCATCTCGGACGAGATCATCAGGATGCCTTTCCCCTCGGACGCCAGCTGGTCGATGATGGTGTAGATCTCGTACTTGGCGCCGACGTCGATGCCGCGGGTGGGTTCGTCCAGGATCAGCAGCTCCGGCTTCGAGAACAGCCATTTGCTGAGCACCACCTTCTGCTGGTTGCCCCCGGACAGGTTGACCACCTTCTGCATCACATTGGCGCTACGAATATTGAGCTTGCGGCGGTAGTCGGCCGCCACCGAATACTCCTTGCCCTCGTCGATCACCTGCCGCTCGGACACGCCATTGAGGTTGGCCAGTGAGATGTTCTTCTTGATGTCCTCTTCCAGGATCAGGCCGCTGCCCTTGCGGTCTTCGGTAACGTAGGCAATGCCGTTGTCCACCGCCTTGCGCACGGTACTGACGTCCACCTCCTGGCCATGCAGCTTGACGCTGCCGCTGATGCGCTGGCCGTAGGTGCGGCCGAAGATGCTCATCGCCAGTTCGGTACGCCCTGCCCCCATCAGGCCGGCGATGCCGACGATCTCGCCCTTGCGGACGTTCAGGTCGATGCCCTTGATCATCAGCCGGTCGTGGTGCTCCTCATGGTAGACCTGCCAGTTGCGCACCTCGAACAGCGGGTCGCCGATGTTGGGCGTGCGCTTCGGGTAGCGGTCGGCCATCTCGCGACCGACCATGGCGCGGATGATGCGGTCCTCGTTGATTTCCTCCTGGTGGCAGTCGAAGGTATCGACGGTGCTGCCATCACGCAGCACGGTGATCGAATCGGCCACCCGCGAGATCTCGTTGAGCTTGTGCGAGATCAGGATGGAGGAGATGCCCTGCGCCTTCAGCTCCAGCAGCAGGTCCAGCAGTGCGTTGCTGTCGCTTTCGTTCAGGCTGGCGGTCGGCTCGTCGAGGATCAGCAGCTTCACTTCCTTCGACAGCGCCTTGGCGATTTCCACCAACTGTTGCTTGCCCACGCCGAGGTTGGTGATCAGCGTGTCGGGCGAGTCACCCAGGCCTACCTTTTTCAGCAGCGCCTGGGTCTTGGAATAGGACTGTCCCCAGTCGATCACGCCGTACTTCGCCTGCTCGTTGCCGAGGAAGATGTTCTCGGCGATCGACAGCAGCGGTACCAGCGCCAGCTCCTGGTGGATGATGATGATGCCGATGTGTTCGCTATCCGCGATGTCGGCAAACTGCCGTACTTCCCCTTGAAACCGGATTTCGCCCTCAAAAGAGCCGTGCGGGTAGACGCCGCTCAGCACCTTCATCAGCGTGGACTTGCCTGCGCCGTTCTCGCCGACCACTGCGTGGATCTCGCCGGCACGTACCTTGAGATTCACATTGTCGAGCGCCTTGACGCCGGGGAAGGTCTTCTTGATCCCCCGCATTTCCAGGATTGCGTCCATCACTCTTCTCGTCTGGTTCTGCGTGAAAGGGCAGGCATAGCCTGCCCTTCCAGGCTGCTGACAAAGGCGGGAGGCACATTTACCAAAGGGCGCAAAGCAAGCTTTGCTGATTTGACCATCGGCAAATCATCCGCAGCCCCCTGACAATTCCCCACCCTCCTGCTCCCGCCCGCCGGCGGGAGAGGGGTTTGTCAGCAATCTCAAAGGGCAGGCATAGCCTGCCCTTCCTTCATGCATTGTCGGGCTCAGCAATTCAGCCCGGGTTGCATATTGTGTCTGTTGCCATCGTGGTCCACTCCCACTGCCCGCAGGAGTCGCCGGGAGAGGGGCGGCGGAGTCCTGCGGGCGAGAGTGGAAGCCTGCGATTACTTCAGTTGTGCTTCGGTGTAGTAGCTGCTGTCGGTGATCAGCACTTGCTTCCAGTTGGAGGCATCAACGCTGATCGGCTTCAGCAGGTAGGACGGCACCACCTTCACACCGTTGTTGTAGGTCTTGGTGTCGTTCACGGTCGGGGCGTGGCCGCTCATCATGGCTTCCACCATGCCCACCGTCACCTTGGCCAGCGAACGGGTGTCCTTGAACACGGTCTGGCGCTGCTCACCCTTGATGATGGACTTCACCGACGGGATTTCCGCATCCTGACCGGTCACCACCGGCATCGGCAGCTTCGGGGTGCCGTAACCGACGCCCTTCAGCGAGGAGATGATGCCGATCGACAGGCCGTCATACGGGGACAGCACCGCATCTACCTTCTTGTTGGTGTAGAAGGCGGACAGCAGGTTGTCCATACGGGCCTGGGCAACCGCACCGTCCCAGCGCAGGGTGGACACCTTGTCCATGCCCATCTGCTTGGACTGCACCACCAGCTTGCCCTTGTCGATGTACGGCTTCAGCACGGACATGGCGCCGTTGTAGAAGAAGAAGGCGTTGTTGTCGTCCGGGGAACCGCCGAACAGTTCGATGTTGAACGGACCCTTGCCTTCCTTCAGGCCCAGCGCCTTTTCGATGTAGCCGGCTTGCTGCACGCCGACCTGGAAGTTGTCGAAGGTGGCGTAGTAGTCGACGTTCTTCGAGCCACGGATCAGGCGGTCATAAGCGATGACCTTGATGCCCTTGTCGGCGGCCTTCTGCAGCGTGTCGGTCAGGGTGGTGCCGTCGATGGCGGCAATCACCAGCACCTTGGCGCCCTTGGTGATCATGTTCTCGATCTGCGCCATCTGGTTGGGGATGTCATCCTCGGCGTACTGCAGATCCGGCGTATAGCCACGGGACGAGAACACCTTGGACATGGTTTCGCCGTCCGAAATCCAGCGGGACGACGACTTGGTGGGCATGGAAATACCGACCAGGCCCTTTTCCGCGGCGCTGGCGAGCGAAGTAATGGTGGCGGCGCCCAGGGCGAGCGCGGCGACGACGGCTTTCAATTTCTTCACAGTGTGTCTCCTTCAGTCATTGTTTTACTGCGTTTTACTAAGCTTGGCATGAGCACGTGTCGATCCGGCTACCCCTCCCTCTTCAGGCGCCTTGCGGCCCCATGCTGCGGACAGCGCTGTCGCGGCCGGTTCAGGCCGATACATACGCCGTCTTCACGGTCGTATAGAACTCCGCCGCGTACCGCCCCTGCTCCCGCGATCCATAGCTGGAGCCCTTCCGCCCGCCGAACGGCACGTGGTAGTCCACGCCCGCCGTCGGCAGGTTGACCATCACCA
>CBIHQA010000353.1:0-4782 GCA_966211475.1 uncultured Neisseriales bacterium | reverse complement strand
GTGACGGAAAATGTCCGCTGCCGGTGAGCCGAGCAGCGCGGCCGGCACCGGCTCGATGATCGGACGCACCCGGCACTGTTCGTGTTGCAGCACGGCGGTGACCACGGCGGCGCTGCTGGCGATCCACATCCCGCGAGCCTCGTCGCGGTAGAGCGGCCGGGTGGCGGCCAGCTCGGCGTAATAGGGGTAGGGGTCCGGATGGGTGATGGCGACGATGGGGTCGGTCGGTGCGGCAAGGGTGGTCATGCTGAACTCACGGGGCGATTGGCGATGCGTGTCATTCTTGCCCCGCGCCGTTACCCTGTCATCGAGAAACCGTTTGGTCCCGAACAAACCATGGACGACACGCCATGCACGATGAACCCGTTGTGAGCGACGAGCCGGATCTGCGCCGCCTGGCCGGCGCGCTGGGCGATGCCTCACGCATCCGCATGCTGACTTTGTTGATGGAAGGCCGCGCGCTGACCGCCAAGGAGCTGGCCTACGGCGCCGGCATCGAGCCTGCCACCGCGACTGCCCACCTGCGGCGGCTGGTGGAGGATGGCTTCCTGCAACCCGCGGTGCAGGGTCGGCACAAATATTTCCGACTGACCTCGCCGGCGGTGGCGCGGTTGATCGAATCGATGATGGCGCTGGCGCCCTCCGCTCCTACGCCCGTCACGCTGACGCCGATCCGCGCCGCCCGCTATTGCTACGATCACCTGGCGGGCCGGCTCGGGCTGTCCTTGGCTCAGGCACTGGTCGGGCAGGAGCTTGTACGGCGGGTGGACGATGCCTTCCTGCTCACCGAGCCAGGCGAGCGCTGGTGTGGCGAGCTCGGCCTGGATGTGCCGGCGTTGCGGCAGGGCCGCCGCAAGTTTGCCTATCCCTGCCTGGACTGGAGTGAGCGGCAGGACCACCTGGGCGGTGCGCTGGGCGCCGCCTTGGCGCTGCGGATGACCGAGCTCGGCTGGATCGAGCGGCGACGGCATTCCCGGGTGGTGACGGTGACTGCCGACGGGAGGCAGGCGCTGGCGACGCGGCTCGGCATCGCCGTGCCGGTGGAAGCCGCCGGCTAGCTTGTGTTCGCACTGTCGATCCGCTACGGTGGCGCGCGACCCGCCTGCAACCGGCAGGCTGATACCGAAACCGTCCGGAAACAGGGAGTGACAGGCCGATGGGCCGTCCAAGCCAAGCCATCCTCAGCCGGGCCATGCTGGCCCGTGCCGCGCTGGAACTGATCGACGCCGAAGGGGCGGAGGCGCTGACTATCCGTGCGCTGGCCGAGCGTTTCGGGGTGCGCGGCTCCTCGCTGTACAACCATGTGTCGTCACGTGACGACCTGATCGATGCGGTGTCCGAGCTGGTCAACGAGGAGATCGACCTCGCACCGTTGCAATCATCGGACTGGCGAACCGGTATTGCCGACTACGCCCGCAGCTACCGGGCCGCGTTCCGGCGGCATCCGAATACCATCGCGCTGGTGGCGCGTCGACGCGTCGGTAGCCCGATGGCGCTGGCCGGTTACGATGCATTGTTCGCTGCGCTGGGGCGGGCTGGTTGCAGCCCATTGGAGGCCG
The DNA here is from genome assembly GCA_966211475.1 of uncultured Neisseriales bacterium. Taxonomy (GTDB): domain Bacteria; phylum Pseudomonadota; class Gammaproteobacteria; order Burkholderiales; family Leeiaceae; genus Leeia. Next base: position 3,223 of record CBIHQA010000353.1, on the reverse strand, counting down.
GCGAGGTTGGAGCGGCGCTGGACTATCTGGTGCTGGGCTCCGCCCTGTTGACCTTCACCCTGGGTTTCGATCGCGCGCCGGCCGACTATCGAGGCAGCTACCCGGCGCTGGCCGACACGCTGGACGCCGCTACGGCGGTGCAACCCACACTGGACGACCGTGGTTTCGAACTTGGTCTGGGCATGCTGCTTGCCAGCCTCTCCGCGCGGTTAGGGACGGCGCTCCTCGGCTGAACGCCGTCCCGATCCGCATCAACGAAGGGCGGGGATGTGCTGGGTGATGCAGTGCACGCCGCCACCGCCCCAAGCCAGCGTGCGGGCGATCACCCCCACCACCTCCCGGCCCGGATACAGGCCACGGATCTGTTCCAGCGCCACCGCATCCGCCGGAACGCCGGCCAGCGGCACCACCACGCCGGTATTGGCGGAGTAGTAGTTGGTGTAGCTGAAGGTCTGTACCTCGTATCCCGTGATGGTGAAATGCGGCTGTTGTTGCATCTCTACCAGCTCGAAGGCGCGGCCTTGCGCGTCGGTGGCATATTGCAGCACCTCTTTGTTGGCCTGCAGCCGGGCCTCGTTGTCGTTGCCGGTATTGGGCTGGGTATTGATCAGCAGCTTGGCCGGCCCCGCATAGGCCGCCACCAGGTCGACGTGGCCATTGGTAATGTCGTCGTGAGCCAGACCGTAGGGCAGCCAGATCATCTTGCTGGCTCCATAGGCGGCGAGCAGCGCATCTTCGATCTGGCCGCGGGTCATGTTGGGGTTGCGGTTGGGGTTGAGCAGGCATTCTTCGGTGACGATCAGCGTGCCCTGGCCGTCGGTGATGACGGCGCCGCCTTCCAGCACCATGTCCACTGGCGTGCGCGGCGTGTTCAGGTACTGGCAGACGCCGACCGGCAGCAGGTCATCCTTGTCCCAAGGGTATTTGTTGCCCCAGCCGTTGAAGCGAAAATCCAGCCCCACCCGCTTCTTGCCGTTCTGGTTGAGGGTGAAGATCGGGCCATTGTCGCGCGGCCAGCAATCGTTGATCGGGTACTCAATCACCGTCACTGTGGGGCCGCACATCTGCCGCACCAGATCAGCCCGGCCGGTCATCGCTACCATCAGCACGGGTTCGTAGCGGGCGATGGCCCGGGCGACGTTGGCGACTTCCGTCTGCACGTCCTTCAGCTTGCCGCCCCAGGCATCGGTGGCGTCCCAGGGGAAGGCCATCAGCGTGCCGGCATGCGGTTCCCATTCCGCTGGGGCGTGGTAGACGTCCACATCCGCCGCCATCGCCTGGCCGGAACGGCCACCCAGCCAGGGTAGCGTGGTGGCCGCCAGTGCTGTGGCGGTGGTCAGGCCGAACTGGCGTCGGCTCATGCGGCGCGGGGTGCCGCCTCGCGGTTCGGGCGCGGTGGCTGCCCCGTCGGTGCGCTGCGGGTCGGCCGCCGGGTCCTGCATGTCCTGCTGCTCGCTGCCGGTGTGTCTTGCGTTCATGTCGCCCCCTGAATCCCTGTTGAGATATCCATCGAGTCCAGCACGAAGCGGGCAAGGGGCTGTTGTCGCAGCCTGCCTTTGCCGCGACATAAAACTAACTTAGTTCGTTTATGAAAACAACGTTACGGCGGAAGTGATCGATCGAGACATGTTGCGGGGGAACAACAGGAAGGACGCAATCCAGCACCACGCCTTGCATGGGCCAATGCGAGGGGAGGCGAACTGTCTTGGTGGGCTGACCGAACTGGACTCGGCGTGCGGCATGGCCGCGACGCCGATTCGTCATCCCGTCAACCGTAGCGGCGGGCCGCCTCCACGGCTAAGCCGCCGCCGATGCTGCCGAACAGGTCGCCTTCCACCCGCCGTGCCGTCGGCACCCGGGCAGCGATGGCGTTGCGCAGTGCCGGCACGCCGCTGGCGCCGCCGGTGAAGAACACTGTATCGATGGCGTCCGGTGCGAGGCCGGCTTGCTGCAGCAGGGCGGCCACGGCCTCGTCGATGCGCTCCACCAGTGGCTTGGCGGCCAGTTCGAAGGTGGCGGCATCCAGCTCGTGATGCAGGTCTTCGTGCAAGCGGTCCAGGTGCAGCTTGGCGCGCGGGCTGTCCGACAGGGCGATCTTGGCTTCTTCCACCTGCAGGGCCAGCCAGTGGCCGGCTCGCTGTTCGATCAGCCGCATCAGGCGGTCCACGCCGGGTTTGTCCAGCGCGTCGCGGTAGACGTCCTGCAGTTCCGCCCACACCTTGCGGGTGTAGGTGAAGTTGATGGTGTGCCAGGTGGCCAGGTTGAAGTAGTAGCTGGCCGGCACTTCGGCGTTGTTGGCGAGCCGGCTCTTGTAGCCGAGCAGCGGCATGATGCCGGCTAGGCTCAGTTGCTTGTCGAAGTCGGTGCCGCCGATGTGCACGCCGCCGTTGGCGAGGATGTCCTCGCGGCGGTCGTCATGGTGGGCGCGGTCCGGCGACAGGCGCACCAGCGAGAAGTCGGAGGTGCCGCCGCCGATGTCGGCGATCAGCACCAGTTCTTCGCGGTCGATTTCACGTTCGTAGTGGAATGCGGCGGCGATGGGTTCGAACTGGAAACTGACGTCCTTGTAGCCGATCTGGCGGGCGATCTCGCCGAGCGTTTGTTCGGCCTGGCGGTCAGCGGCGCTGTCTTCGTCGACGAAGTAGACCGGCCGGCCGAAGACGGCCTGGTCGAATCCTCGGTCGGCGTGGGTTTCGGCGCGGCGCTTGAGGTCGGTGAGGAAGTCGGCGAGCAGGGTGCGGAAGGGGAGCACGCGGCCTTGCACCTCGGTGTGGCCGTCGATCAGGCTGCTGCCGAGCAGGCTCTTGAGCGAGCGCATCAGGCGGCCTTCGTAGCCGTCGAGGTATTCGCCGAGCGCGGCACGGCCGACGCTGACCGATTCTTCGTCAGCGTTGAAGAAGATGACCGAGGGCAGGGTGGTCTTGCCGCCTTCGAGCGGGATCAGCGGGTGGCTGGCGGGACGCAGCCATCCGACGGTGGAGTTGGAGGTGCCGAAGTCGACGCCGCAGGCGCGGGCGATGAGGGTGTCGGTCATGGAGCAGGCCGAGGTGGTGGGGAGGTGATTCTACGCGGATCGGGTGTAGGGCGGGTTGTGGGCTGATGGTCTGTTGGGTGAGGGGACTTTGTCTACCCGATTGTCAGCGCTTCGCGCGGTTAAAAGCCTTTTCTGCCGGAGTTCGTCCGGCGGCCGACTCACTTTTCGTGCTTCGCCAAGAAAAGTAAG
>CBIHQA010000352.1:0-4805 GCA_966211475.1 uncultured Neisseriales bacterium | reverse complement strand
CCCCTTCCAGCACCAGCGGATACATGCCCAGCTTGGCGATCAGGTTACGGTCGCGCTCGGACTCCGGGTTACCGGTGGTCAGCAGCTTGTCGCCGTAGAAGATGGAATTGGCGCCGGCCAGGAAGCACATCGCCTGCATGGCTTCCGGCATCTGCTGGCGGCCGGCGGACAGGCGCACGAAGCTCTTCGGCAGCAGGATGCGGGCCACCGCAACGGTGCGGACGAATTCGCTCCAGTCCAGCGCCGGCGTGCCGTCCAGCGGCGTACCGTCGACCTGCACCAGATTGTTGATGGGCACCGATTCCGGCTGCGGGTCGAGGTTGGCCAGTTGCGCCAGCAGGCCGGCGCGCTCCAGGCGACTTTCGCCCATGCCGACGATGCCGCCACAGCAGACATTCAGGCCGGCTTCACGCACCTGGTTCAGCGTATCCAGCCGGTCGTCGTAGTCACGGGTGGTGATGATGTCGCCGTATTTTTCCGGCGCGGTGTCCAAGTTGTGATTGTAGTAGTCGAGGCCGGCGTCCTTCAGCGTGTCGGCCTGACCCGGGCGCAGCAGGCCCAGCGTCGCGCAGGTTTCCATCCCCAGCGACTTCACCGCCTTGACCATCTCGGCCACCTTGGCCAGGTCCTCTTCATTGGGACCGCGCCAGGCAGCGCCCATGCAGAAGCGGCTAGCCCCCTTGGCCTTGGCGGCACGGGCGGCGGCAACCACCTCGTCCACGCCCAGCATCGGCTGGTTCTCGACGCCGGTGTCGTACATGGAGGATTGCGGGCAGTAGGAGCAGTCTTCGGAACAGCCACCGGTCTTGACCGACAGCAGGGTGGAGAGCTGCACCGCGTTCGGGTCGAAATGTTCGCGGTGCACGCTGGCCGCGCGGAACACTAGCTCGTTGAACGGCAAATCGAACAGGGCTTGTGCCTGCTCGACGCTCCAGCGCTGGACTTCCGGATGAGGACGGGGGCCGACGTGCCGCTGGAAGGACAGGACTTGTTCGGACTTGACGGTGTCGTTCATGGGAAACGGTCCAGCGTTGAGGTAAAGTCCCGGCAGCGTAGCCAGCCCATCCGTCGTTGTCAATTTTGCATGCGATCCATTCTGAACAACTGCATAAATTTTGCGCAGAAGCATTGGCCCGGCGCCTGCCTGCTGTGCGGGCACGATTGCGGCGATGCCTTGTGTGCAGACTGTCGCGAAGCCTTGCCCCGCCTGCCGGTGGCCCGCTGCGGTCAATGCGCGCTGCCCATCCCCAGTGGCGAACGTTGTGCGTCCTGTCTGAAGCGGCCACCCGCATTTGACGCGGTGTATTGCGGCTACCGGCTGGCGCATCCTCTGCATGACCTGATTGCCGGCTTCAAACGGCCCAACCGTTGGCATCTGGCCTCCGCACTAGCACCGCTGATGCAGGAGACCGCGCCCACCCTGCCCGCCGATGCTTGCCTGATCCCCATGCCGCTCGGCCCAGTACGGTTGACCGAGCGGGGCTTCAACCAGGCGGGGGAACTGGGGCGGCGGCTCGCCACGGCAAGGCAGCTGGAATGGCAGACAGGCTGGCTACAGCGTTTGCGTGATGGTGACGACCAGCGCGGCCTTGATCGTGCGGCCCGCCGACGCAACGTCCGTGGCGCATTCGCCGCCTCACCCGCCGTTTCGGGGCGGACCGTCGTGCTGGTCGATGATGTGCTGACCACCGGCGCGACCCTGGATGAAGCAGCCCGAACCCTCAAGGCGGCGGGCGCCACGGCGGTGTATGGCTGGATCCTGGCGCGGGCCCTGTAAGCGCTACCCGATTATTTGAAAGTACGCCGTGTTCCATATCGTCCTGTTCAACCCCGAAATCCCGCCCAATACGGGCAACGTGATCCGGCTCGCCGCCAATACCGGTTGCAAGCTGCACCTGGTGGAGCCACTGGGTTTCCCGCTGGACGATGCGAAGATGCGTCGTGCCGGGCTGGACTACCACGAATATGCCGAGATGGCGGTCCATCCGGATTGGGACGCCTGCTGCAAGGCGTTAGCCGGTCAGCGGATGTTCGCCTTCACCACCAAGGGCTCGTCCTGTTATGCGGAAACGGCGTTCGAGCCGGGCGACGTGTTCGTCTTCGGCCCCGAAACCCGCGGGCTGCCGGACGACGTGCTGGCTCAGTTTCCGCCCGAGCAGCGCTTGCGCTTGCCGATGATGCCCGGTCAGCGCAGCTTGAACCTGTCGAACACGGTGGCCGTGACCGTGTTCGAAGCCTGGCGGCAGCAGGACTTTGGCGGCCAGCGATAAGCAGCTGTCTGACTTGAGGCAGCCCCCAAACGCTCAGTTTGGTTAAGAGTCTGTCGCTGAAAACCGGTGCCCGTAACAAGCGCCGGCCAAATGTAACATCAGGTTTCCCCGCCGAACCCTTCCCTTTTTGCGGGCGTCGGACGTCAGCATGCAACGATGACGCGCCGGCGCGTTGTTACCTGTTAACGCAAAAAAGGAAGGTCCATGATGTTGCGACACACGCTCTTGGGTATGTTGGTTCTGGGTGCCGGTGGCGCGGCTTTTGCCGCGGACAGCGGAGCCTACGTCGGGGGCGGCGTCGGCTATTCCGACCACAAGCTCAGCACGGACGATGGCTCGCTCTCTGGCGGCGACCGCCACAAGGGTAGCGCCACCGTCTACGGCGGCTACCAGTTCAACCCCAATCTCGCGGTCGAGGGCGGCTATGTCGACCTTGGCAAGACCTCGGCCGACCACACCACCGGTGGCGGCACCACACAAGCTTACAGTTCCAAGCTATCTGCCTGGCAGGCATCCGTGGTCGGCAGCGTGCCGGTGGCGGATAAGGTTTCGCTGTACGGCCGTCTGGGCGCTGCGCGTCTCCAGGACAAATGGAGCGACGGCAGCAGCAGCGGTACCGAGCACAAGACCAAGCCGCTGGTCGGCGTCGGCGTCAAATACGACATCAACGAGAAGGTCGCACTGCGCGGCGAATACACCGACTACGGCAAAATCAGCCACGATGGCGAAAGCCAGCATGCCCGCGTTGCCAGCGTGAACGTGCAGTACCAGTTCTGACGCGGGTCGATCACTCCTCAGCAGTCCTTTTGCCGGGTCGCCGACCCGGCTTTTTTTGCAGAATGTGCGTGAATACGTGCACGAAATGAATACGGGCGGCCGAGGCCGCCCGTATTCAATTTCTGGCTGCTGCCGTTCAGTTCAGACGCTGAACACGGTCCAGCTTGCCCGGGGATAACGGCCCGGCGCCCTGGATATAGGCGTCCAGCGCATCGGCGTCGAACATGCCGAAACGGCGAGCCGTGCCTTCCTTCAGCGCACCGAAGCCATCACCACCGGCAGCGAGGAATTCGTTCACCGTCACCCGGTAGCTGGCGTTCGGATCGATCGCTTGGCCATTGAGCTTGATGGAGTCTGCCAGCTCGCGGTCCCCCACCGGCTTCGCGGCGTCCCAGGTGTAGCTGAAGCCCTTGGACACTTGCAGCATGCGCGGCTTGGGCTGGTTGATCCATTGCTGCTCCAGCAGCGTCTTGATCTGGGAACCCTTGATGGTCAGCGTCACCAGCGCATTGCTGAACGGCTGGCAGGCGAAAATGTCGCCGTAGGTCAGCTTGCCGTTGTCCTTCTTGACCAGATCGGTACGGATACCGCCCGGATTCATGAAGGCGATCACTGCCCCGCCATCCTTGTCGGCTTTGGTGGCAGCGAGCTGGGCATCGGCGATCAGATCGCCCAGCACGGTTTCGCCGGCCGGGTTTTCATCGCGCGTCAGCGTCGCGGTCAGCGTGCCGACCACGCGGTTCGCCAGCGGCGCCGCCACCTTCTCGTACTCGGCGATCAGTTTGGTCTGGGCCGGATCCCTGGAATAGGTGTCGTTGCGGGAGATCACATTGTTCGCCCGGGCTTCGATCACGTCGCGAGTCTTCGGATCGAGCTTCACGTCGATTTCGGTGACAATGGTGCCGTACTTGTCACCACTGGTGACCAGGCGGTTGTCGATCACGCAGTTGTAGGCCTTGTGGGTGTGGCCACTGATGACCAGGTCCACCGACTTGTCGAGCTTCTTCACGATGTCGACGATCGGGCCAGAAATCCCCGGACATTCGTTGTAGTCACCGGTCGGGAAGCCGCCTTCGTGGATCAGCACGGCGATGGCCTCGATCCCTTGCTTCTTCAGCACCGGCACCAGGTTGTTCACCGTTTCCGCCTCGTCCTTGAATTCCAGACCTTCGACACCGGTCGGGGTGACGATGTTGGGGGTGCCCTTCAGGGTCAGGCCGATGAAGGCCATCGGGATGCCGTCGAACTTCTTGATGTAGTACGGCGGGAAGATGGTCTTGCCGGTCTTGGTGTCCACCGTACTGGCCGCCAGGTACTGGAACTTGGCGCCCTTGTACGGATGCGGCCCCTTGCAGCCGTCCTTCGGGTGGCAGCCGCCCTTCTGCATGCGCAGCAGTTCGTCCTTGCCTTCGTCGAACTCGTGGTTGCCGACCGCGGTGACTTCCAGGTCCATCATGGAGAGCGATTCGACCGTCGGCTCGTCGTGGAACAGAGCCGACAGTAGCGGGCTGGCGCCGATCAGGTCTCCGGCCGCGACGAAGATATTGTTCTTGTTCTTGGTCTTCAGATCCTTGACCAGCGTGGAAACGTATTCGGCGCCACCGGCCACCACACTAACCTGTTTGGTCTTGTCCTTTGGATCGGCGATCTTGATGCCGCCCGCCGGGGGTTTGAGGTTGCCGTGGAAGTCATTGATGGCCAGGATCTTCACGTCGACCGGGCCGGTGGGCTGGGGGCCGAACCCGGCGCAGCCGGTCA
>CBIHQA010000351.1:0-4818 GCA_966211475.1 uncultured Neisseriales bacterium | reverse complement strand
TTCCCGTCGATGCCGGTCGGCTTCTGGAACGACCCGGACGGCAGCCGCTATCACGCCGCCTACTTCGCCAAGTTCCCCGGCGTCTGGTGCCATGGCGACTACGCGGAACTCACCCCGCGTGGCGGGCTGGTCATCCACGGCCGCTCCGACACCGTGCTCAACCCCGGTGGCGTGCGCATCGGTACGGCGGAAATCTACCGCCAGGTGGAAACCCTGCCGGAGGTGCTGGAGTCGCTCTGCATCGGTCAGGACTGGCAGGGCGACGTGCGGGTGGTGCTGTTCGTGCGGCTGCCGGATGGCGAGCTGCTGACCGAGGTGCTGCAGCAGCGCCTGCGCAACCGCATCCGGCAGAACACCACACCGCGCCACGTTCCGGCCCGCATCGTGCAGGTGCCGGACCTGCCGCGCACCCGCAGCGGCAAGCTGGTGGAACTGGCGGTGCGCGACGTGATCCATGGCCGCCCGGTCGGTAACCTGGAAGCGCTGGCTAATCCGCAGGCGCTGGAACATTTTCGCGATCTGCCCGCCTTGCAGGCCTGACCGCCGGCCGACGGCCGGGGCCGCTTCCTTCCTGAAACGCACCAACACCTTCCCGTAAATCGCTTGCGCGGCCGGGCGGGGCTTCCCAGAATGGCGCGCCGATGCCGTTTGCATGGCATGTGATCGACCGCAACGGGGAGCGCGGACAAGAGCGGCACCTTGTCCCGACGCCCCGTCGCCGGGCGCCAGGGGGAATCTGCTATGGTGAAATCAGGAGGGCATCGCGCAAGGAGGTCCGCGATGAGGCGTTATCTTTGCGCGGGCCTGCTGGCGGGCTTGTTGGGCAGCGGTGTAGCGGCATCCGAGATTCACATCGTCACCGAAGCCTGGGAACCCTACGTGTTCCTGCTCGACGGCAAACCGACCGGGCTCGACTTCGCGCAGACCAAGGCGGTGCTGGAGCAGATGGGGCATACCGTGCGGCTGGAGTTCTGCCCCTGGAAGCGCTGCCTCGCGATGCTGCAGGACAAAGAGGCGGACGCCATCCTCGATGTGCAGACTGGCGATCGCAACGAGCGCAAGCAGTTCCTGTATTTCCCGGATGAGCCGCTATCCACCGCGCAGTCGGTGATCTTCTACCGCAGCAGCAGCCCTTTCCGCTACAAGGGGCTGGGCAGCCTGACTGGCAAGCGGGTGGGCGTGTCCTGGGGCTATGTCTACAGCCCGGAATTCGACAATTCCTCGCTGTTCGTCCACGACCCCGCCCATTCGCTGGAAGAACTGGTGCGCAAGCTGGCGCTGGGCCGCGTCGACCTGGCGCTGATCAACCGCACGGTCGGCCTCTACACCGCGCAGCGGCTCGGCGTGCGGGACCAGCTCGGGTTCGACCCGACCCCGATCGCGACCGGCACCTACTATCTCGGGTTTGCCAAGAAGCCGGGCTACCAGGCGATGGCGCAGGAATTCAGCCGGCGGCTGAAGTTGTTCAAGCATTCCGCCACCTACGAAGGGCTGCTGAAGGTCTACGGCGACACGCCCTAAGTCAGGGGGAAGGGCGCTTACCTACTTCTCGCCCCGATCATGGCTGGGGCTCACCCCGTACTTGGTCCGGTAAGCCCGCGCAAAATAGGTGGCCGATTCGAAGCCGCAGGCCACGCTGACCTCCATCACGCTCATGTCGGTCTGGCGCAGCAACTGCCGGGCACGGTCCAGCCGCAGTTTCAGGTAGAAATTGGACGGCGTGTCTTGGAAATGCGCGCGGAACAGCCGCTCCAGCTGCCGACGCGTCACGCTGATGGTCTCGGCCAGTTCGTCGGTCGACAGCGGGTTTTCGGTATGCTTTTCCATCACGCTGATGACCTGCACGATCTTCTTGTTGTGCACGCCGTAGCGCACCGCGATCTGCATCCGCTGGTGGTCGGTCTTGTCGCGGATGCGGCCCAGCACGAACTGCTCCGACACCTGCATCGCCACGTTCTGGCCATGCTTGTGGCCGATCAGGTCCAGCATCATGTCGATGGAGGCAGTGCCGCCGGCCGAGGTGATGCGTCGGCCGTCAATCTCGAACAGCTCCTGGGTTACCGTCAGCGCCGGGTAGCGCTCGCGAAAGGCGGAGATCGCCTCCCAATGCAGGGTGATGCGCTCCTGCCGCAGCAGGCCGGCCTCGGCAAGCAGGAAGCAACCGGTGTCGATGCCGCCCAGGGTGGCGCCTTCGCGGTCCAGCTTGCGCAGCCAGCTCGCCAGCGTCGGTGAATAATGGGCCATCGGGTTGAAGCCGGCGATCACGAACACCGTCTTCGCGCCGGCGACATCCTGGAAGGCCTGCTCCGCCTGCAGCGACATGCCGTTGCTCGCCACCACCGTGCCGCCGTCGCAGCTCAGCAGATGCCAGCGGTACAGGCCGGGATGGAAGCGATTGGCCACCCGCAGCGGCTCGATGGCCGACAACAGACCCATCATCGAGAATTCCGGCAGCAGCAGGAAATGGATGTCCTCAGGGGCAGCGGGCGTGGCTTCCGTCATGGCGAGCAAGGTCAGCGGGCGACGCGTAAGCATACTGGATGAATCGCACCGGCTGGCGATTCCGCGTGCAAATCTTCCTCGTCTATTGCCCATCTATTTGTTGTAACCGGCAGCCCGGTCGCCGGTATAAGTGTCTGACCAACCCGGAACCCTTGGCACGTGGAAATCGAACCCCTTCTGACGCGGATACGAGCAGGCGACCGGCACGCATTCGCGGAAGTGGTGGCGCATTTCCAGGGCCCGCTGTTCGGCTTCCTCGGCAGGATGGGGCTGACCCAGGCGCATGGCGAGGATGTGGCGCAGGAGGCCTTCCTGCGGGCATGGCGGCAACTGAGTGACTACCAGCCGTCGCGGGGCGCGTTTTCGACCTGGCTGTTCACCATCGCCCGAAATCTGGCGCTCAACGAACTGTCCGGCGCCCACGCACAGCGGACCACTGCCAGTGACGAGGTGCCGGAGCCGATGGCGGAAGATCCGCAACCCGCCGACGCGCTGATCGCCGAGCAGCGCAGGCGACGGTTGCAGGCCGCGCTGCGCAAGCTGCCGGTGACGGACCGCAGCGCGGTCGCGCTGGCCTACATCAAGGAACTGGCGCTGGACGATGTGGCGCGCATTGAAGGCTGCACGGTCGGCGCGCTGAAGGTCCGGCTGCACCGGGCCAAGCAGAAGCTGCGTGAATTGCTGGAGCAGGACGATGGATGACGACGATCTCGATCAATGGCTGGCCGATCCGCTGCTGGAAGCCCCAACGGATTTCACCGGGCAGCTGATGCGACGTATCCAGCAGGAGCCGTTGCCCGCCCGCGCTGCCGGCTGGCGCGACATCGCACAGTGGCTCGCGCTGCTGGTGGGCGGAACCTTCGGGCTGGCCGAACTGGGCTCCTTCGCCTTCGGCATGTGGGCCGCCACCAGCGCCGGCTAGGCCTGCGCCGTAGCCCGGACGCCGTAGGCGGCCGGGCTATCAAGACCTGACACGCATCAAGCGATGGTCCATGTAGACCCTCGCACAACGCAAAGGAAACCGCCTGACATGGATTCGACGATCAAACCGCGCAAACCCCTGTTCGCCCTGCTGATGTCGATGGTGCTGCCGGGCTACGGACAGCTCTACAACGGCGATGTGCACAAGGCGATCTGGCTGTTCCTGGGCTTTGCCGTCATCCTGGCGCCCGGCCTCGCGTTCAGCGCGCTCTACTTGCCGGATGCCGCGATGCTGCCGTCGCTCTCGATCGGCGCGCTGCTGACGCTGGGCATCTGGCTGTACGGGATGGTCGACGCCTTCCGCACCGCCCGGCGGCGGCCGGACCATATGGTTCAGCCCTGGCAGCGCAGCGGGATGTACGCGATGGTGTTCCTGCTCTGCAACGCCGTGTTTCTGCCGGTGCTGAACGGCTATGTGCGCGATCACCAGGTGGCGAGCTTCCATATCCCGTCCGCCAGCATGTCGCCGGGCCTGCTGCCTGGCGACGTCCTGTTCGCCGACAAGCGCTACAACTGCCCCGGCTGCAAGCAAGCGGTATCACGCGGCGACATCGCCATCTTCACCTACCCCAACAACCGCACGCTCTACTACATCAAGCGCATCATCGGCCTGCCGGGGGACCGCATCCGCATCGAGGGGACGGACATCCGGGTGAACGGCACGCTGCTGACACACCGCAAGCTCGATTCCGCACTGGGCGCGCTGGTCACCGAGGCCGTGGACGGCCGCGAGTGGCAGGTGCAATGGGGCAAGGCAACAGGCGCCACCCAAGCCGTGGAAGTCGTGGTCCCACCGGGCCAGGTGTTCGTGATGGGCGACAACCGCAACGCCAGCACCGACTCCCGCGATTTCGGCACCGTCCCGCTACCGGACGTGGTCGGCCGGGCACGGCAGATCTGGTTTTCCCACGGCCCGGACGGCGTGCGCTGGAACAGGATGGGTCAAGTGCTGCACTGAAGCAACAAGTAGGGCGGAAAAGCGAAGCGCCTTCCGCCACAGGGCATGTCTTACCCAGCTAACGTGTAGATCGACCGTCAACGGCGGAAGGCGCTACGCTTTTCCGCCCTACGGGCTACGGTACGGCTGGACGGGTGAGCCGTAGGTTGGGTTGAGCCGAAGGCGAAGCCCAACAAAGCCATGTTTCCACGTCGTCATGTTGGGCTTCGGCCCTGAACCCGTCGACGGGCTCAACCCACGTGGCGAGCGGTGCCGAATCGCGCGCCTAGCTGGAGCAACTCACCTCGATCCCCGCCGCCCAATCCGGCGGCAGCGCTGCATAGACCTCGTGTTCCGGCTGCTCATCGAACGGCCGGCGCAAGATTGCCAGCAAGCGG
>CBIHQA010000350.1:0-4825 GCA_966211475.1 uncultured Neisseriales bacterium | reverse complement strand
ACGAGCAGCAACTGGTGCAGGGCGCCCAGGTGCTGCTGGATGTGGTGCAGCGACGTCTCGCCAGCGACTGACGACTTTTACTCTGGGCGCGGACCTTGTGTCGCGCGCTCCTGTTGAATTCCGACCTTCGGAGCTTTTCATGCTGATTGCCAACCCGCGCGCTGTGCGTGCCCCTTACCCCGCAGATCTCAAGTCGCTGATGAACATCGCGCGTGCTCAGGAAAGCCGTCACTGGATGTCGCGGTGGAGCAAACTGGGGCGCGGCGTAACACCGCTGTACGAACTGCCGGACCTGGCCGCTAGGCTGAATATCGCCCGGCTGGCGGTGAAGGACGAATCGATCCGCTCCCCGCTCGGCAGCTTCAAGGCCCTGGGGGCGCCCAACGCGCTGGTGCGCCAGATCCTGCGCCAATTTCCCGCGCACGGGCTGGAGCCGGATGCCGTGCTGACCGGCCGCTACGCCGGGATGCTGAAGAACTACACGGTGATCAGTGCCACCGACGGCAACCACGGCAGAGGGCTGGCCGCTGCGGCGCAAAGCGCGGGCTGCCGCTGCGTGATCGTGCTGCATGCCCATGTGAGCATGGAGCGCGAACAAGCCATCGCCGCCTATGGCGCGGAGATCGTGCGGATCGAAGGCAACTACGACCAGTCGGTCGAGGAAGCGGCCCGTCTTGCCAAGGCCAACGGCTGGCAGGTCATCTCCGATACGTCCTACGAAGGTTATGAAGCGATCCCCGGCGACGTCATGCAGGGGTACGGCACCATCGCCGCCGAACTGATCGAGCAGACGACGGGCACTGTGGGCGGCTCCGCGTTCACCCACGTCTTCCTGCAAGGCGGGGTGGGCGGGCTGGCGGCCGGCATCGCGAGCTACCTGTGGGAACAGCATGGTGCCGAGCGCCCCAGCTTCATCGTCGTCGAGCCCCGGCAGGCCGATTGTCTCTATCAGAGCGTGCTGGCAGGGAGGGCCGCACGCGCCACCGGCTCGGTCGACTCCGTGATGGCGGGCCTCGCCTGTGGCGAGGCCTCCCCGCTGGCATGGCGTTTCCTGGATGGCTGCGTCGACCACGTGATGACCATCGAGGATCAGGATGCCGTCGATGCGATGCGTGAGCTGGCCACCGGCAGCGAATGGGGTGTGCCTATCGTGGCGGGTGAGTCGGGTGCGGCGGGCTACGCCGGATTGCGGGTGCTGATGCGGAACGCCGACCTCGCCCGCGCCGCCGGGTTGACGCCGGACGCGCGCGTGCTGGTCATCAATACCGAAGGCGCCACCGCGCCGTCGGTCTATGAAGAACTGGTCGAAGAGTCCGCTCTGTCGGTTCTCGAGCGCCAGCAGGCCTGGCTGCTGGAAAAATCCCAATAAACCCCCGTTCTGTATACGGAGTTGAACATGAACGAAGCGCGCTCACTGAACACCCAGATGGCTGCTTGGCGTCACCATCTGCACCGTCATCCCGAAACGGGCTTCGAGGAGGTGAACACCGCTGAATTTGTTGCCGGCGTGCTGCAGGGATTGGGGCTGGAGGTACACCGCGGCATCGGCGGTACGGGGTTGGTGGCCAGTCTGACGGTGGGGGATGGCCTGGGCGTGATCGGCATCCGCGCGGACATGGACGCCCTCAATATTCTGGAACATGCTCCGGGCCGGACGTACGCCTCGGAGACGGCCGGCAAGATGCATGCTTGCGGCCATGATGGTCACATGGCCATGGTGCTGGGGGCGGCCAGGCTGCTGTGCGAGCGGCGCGACTTCAATGGGACGGTGCGTTTTATCTTCCAGCCGGCCGAGGAACATGGATGCGGCGCCAAGGCAATGATGCGGGATGGGCTGTTCGAGCGGTTCCCGGTTGACGCCATCTATGGCGCACACAACATGCCGGGCATTCCGGCTGGCCATATCGCGACCCGTGCGGGCGGCATCATGGCCAGCGAGGACAACTTCGAAATCCGTATCCGGGGCAGAGGAACCCATGCGGCCAGACCGCACATGGGCATCGATCCCATGGTGATCGGGGCCGAAATCGTGCTGGCCTTGCAGACCATCGTGTCGCGAAACGTCGACCCGGGCCAGCAAGCCGTGGTGTCTTGCACCGAATTTATCACCGACGGCTTGCGCAACGCGATTCCCACGCATGTGACCATTCGGGGTGATACCCGCAGCTATTTGCCGGAAGTCCAGGCGCTACTAGAAAGGCGCATGCGCGAAATCAGCGAAGGCATTTGCCAGACCTACGGGGCGCAGTGCGCGTTCAGTTACACCCACGAGTTCGCACCCACCGTCAACTGGGAGCCCTGCGTGCCGGTTGCCCTTGCCGCGGCCCGGAATACGGTCGGGCCGGAGCGGGTCGACGCCAACATCCAGCCCATGATGATCTCCGAGGATTTCGGGGCGTTCCTGCAAGCCGTACCGGGTTGCTTTGTCTTCATCGGCAATGGCGCAAGCGGTGCCGCGGGTGGTATACCGCTTCACAATGCCGGTTACGATTTCAACGATGACGTGCTCGAAATCGGTGCCCGCTACTTTGCGGAAGTGGCACGTCAGGCCCTTCCTCTCATGAAGTAGCTTGCCGACCATCGACACGCCGACCAGACGGGAGCCTCCATGAATACCGCCGAATCCCTCTTCCATGCGCCGGCCGTGGCGGCCCTGCGAGCCGATCTGGCGCTTGCGCTTCGCAGTGCGGCTTTGCATGGGTTGGGGGAGGGCGTCTGCAACCACTTCAGCGTTGCGTTGCCAGGTGCGGATGACCTGTTCCTGCTGAACCCTCGGGGCTTGATGTGGAGCGAGGTGGAGGCCGGCGACATCGTACTGATCGACGGCAACGGGAATCGGTTGGCCGGCCGCCACGACGTCGAACCGACGGCCATGTTCATTCACGCAGCAATCCACCGCATCGCGCACAAAGCCTGCGTTCTCCATACCCACATGCCGAACGCCACCGCACTGACACTCATCGAGGAACGGGGTTTGGACACGACGCTGTCACAAAATGCGATGCGCTTTCATGGCCGTATTGCCATCGACGACCGCTATAACGGCCTGGCGCTGGACGTGTCCGAGGGTGAACGGATCGCACATGCGATGCAGGGCGCGGACGTGGTGTTTCTCGGGAATCATGGTGTGGTGGTATGCGGTGATCGGGTCGATCATGCCTACGACGACCTGTACTACCTGGAACGCGCCTGTGCCGCGCAAGTGCTCGCCTTGTCGACAGGACGTCCGCTCAAGCCCGTGGCGCCGGAACTGGCGGCGCATGTCGCTCGGCAGGTGCAGGCCGAGCGCCTTCAGTCCGAGCTGTTCTTCGAGGCGCTGCGCAGGACCGTGCCTTCCCGTCAGGGATAAACGCCCAGGATCGGCCGCACCGGTCTCAATCATTGCTCCAAGACAAGAACGCTCCGCAATCCCTGGCTCCGCGCCCTCTGTGCACTTCATTCGGCGGTTTCCGCCAACACCTCCCGCGCAATGCGCATCGCGTCGATCGCGGCCGGCACGCCGCAGTAGATGGCGATCTGCAGGATCACTTCCAGGATTTCTTCTTTCGAGCAGCCGTTGTTCAGCGCGCCTCGCACGTGCAGTTTCAGTTCGTGCGGCCGGTTCAGGGCGGCGATCATGCCCAGGTTGATCAGGCTGCGGGTCTGGCGGGGCAAGCCGTCGCGCGCCCAGACCGTTCCCCAGCAGTATTCCGTCACCAGCTGTTGCAGGGGCATCGAGAAGTCGTCGGCGCCGGCCAGCGCCTTGTTCACGTAGTCCTTTCCCAGCACCGCTTTGCGGATTTCCAGGCCGCGGTCGAAGGTATCGCTGCTCATTGTCTGTCCTTTCCTTGATGGTTTTCCTGCCGGTGGTGTCCGGATTTGCCTGCCCGCGAACAGGGCAGGTGACCGGTTCCTGGCGGTCCGCGGCTGCGTCGACCGCCTGTCGGTGTGATGGTATACCATAATACCGTAGTATTGACTTCCGAAAATTGTTGGTATACCGTAATACCAACTTATCGGAACCGGTGACCCCGTCACCAAGCAAGAACCCAGGAGACTCCAGACATGGCGGCAGAAATTCGCAAGGTTGTGACCTACGTGGAAGAAACCCTGATCGAGGGTGGCAAGGTGGCCGCCACGCCGCTGAAGATGTTCGCGGCCGCCGCTGTGCTGAAGAACCCGTGGGCAGGGCGCGGCTTCGTGGAAGACCTGAAGCCGGAAATCCACGCGATCGCGCCGGTGCTGGGCGAGCTGCTGACCGCCGAGATCCTGCGCATGACCGGCGGCGGCGAAGTGATCGAGGGTTATGGCAAGGCGGCCATCGTCGGCACCTCGGGCGAGGTCGAGCATGCTTCCGCACTGATCCACACGCTGCGCTTCGGCAACAAGTACCGGCAGGCGGTGGGCGCCAAGAGTTACCTCAGCTTCACCAATGTGCGCGGTGGCCCGAATTGCCCGGTGGTGATCCCGATGATGCACAAGGGGGACGAGGGGATGCGCTCGCACTACCTGACGGTGCAGTTCTCCATCCTCGACGCGCCGGCGCCGGACGAGATCGTGGTGGCGCTGGGCGCATCGATCGGTGGCCGTCCGCATCACCGCATCGGCGACCGCTACCAGGACCTGAAGGAGCTGGGCAGCAATGAGGCCTGATCCGATCCTGCCGTCGCCCGGCAAGCTCGGCGTGGCGAACGGCACCGCCTTCCATGTCTACGGCAAGGGGCAGCCGCTGGTGCTGATCCACGGCGTGGGCATGAGCCAGGCGGTGTGGGCACCCCAGATGGCTGCTTTCGCCGACCGCTACCAGGTGGTGGTGTACGACATGCTGGGCCACGGCGACAGCAGG
>CBIHQA010000349.1:0-4848 GCA_966211475.1 uncultured Neisseriales bacterium | reverse complement strand
TCGTGATGTTGTGGTACGGCGCCGGGCGGGCGATCCCTTCCCGGTTTGTGGAACGCTTCGATCCGGGAGGGTTCGCCATGGCGATTGCAACCACGTTATCCGAGTGTCTGGAACGGGCGGGCAGCGATTACGACGTGCTGCGTCACGCCTATACCCACTTCAGCATGGAAACCGCGCAGGTGGCGCATGTGCCGGGCGACCGGCTGGCCAAGACGGTGCTGCTGGAGGATTGGGATGGCTATGTGGCGGCGGTGTTGCCGTCGACCTGCCATGTGCATCTGTCCTCGTTGCGGCGGGAGACTGGCCGTCATCTACGGTTTGCCCGTGAGGAGCAGTTGGCGGAGCTGTTTGCCGATTGCGAGCTGGGGGCGATTCCGCCGGTGGGCAGCGCCTACGGCATGACCACCGTGCTGGAGGAAACCCTGCTGCGGCAGCCGGAAATCTACTTCGAGGCTGGCGATCACCAGGACCTGATCCGCATGCGGACCGACGCATTTGCCCGCTTGCTGGCGGATGCCGACCGCAGGCATTTCAGTCGCCATCTCTAAACCGACATCTCTAAGCAGGCTGAGGTGTTGGAGATGTCCGGATGGTCAAATCAGGCCGACGCACTGAGTTGGTGCCCGGCGTGGTGAGGGCTGTCCAAGTTGGTGCGCTTCGATCTTGTAACACTCTCTTTTGATGGGGTTTTGTCGCAAAGTCCTGACAAAACCTCTTTCTGATCCCCGTTTCCCCCTGTTTGGCGGCTTGGCATGCCGCTTGCTGAGTTGCTGCTGACGCAACCCGGAAGAACGACCGTGCCTCCCCGAGACGGCGACGTTCCGGTTGGAGCGCCGGCGCTGAGCTGGCCTGCCAGCCTGGATCTTGCCTTTGCCCTGAAAAATGGCCGCACCGTACCGACACAACGTCGCCATGCAGGCCCGCTGCGCACGCTCAAGCATTGGTACCCGGATGGGGACCGGATGCTGGAGCTGGCGGTGGTGCATCCGCCGGGCGGCATCGCGGGTGGCGACTCGTTGGGTATGTCGGTGCGGGTGGAGGCCGGGGCGGAGGTGCGCTTGACCACGCCAGGGGCGGGCAAATGGTATCGGGCCGGGCATCTGGCGCGGCAGCGCTTGTCGTTGAGCGTGGCAGAAGGCGGGCTGCTGGAGTGGCTGCCGCTGGAGTCCATCGTGTTCGACGGTGCGCAGGTAGCGGTGGAGGCCGAATACCGGGTGGCGCCGGGAGGGCTGGTGATGGTGCAGGACGTGGTCTGCCTGGGGCGGACGGCGTCCGGAGAGCCGTTCCGGCGTGGCCGCTGGCGGCAGGACAGCCAGGCCTGGATCGGCGACCGGCTGGTATGGCGCGAGCGGCAAAGCCTGGCCGGGGACGACCCGATGCTGGCGTCGGCGGTTGGCTTGAGTGGGCAACCGGTGTTCGGCACGCTGATCTGGCTGGGCCGTGAGATCTCGGCGGATGCGTTGGAAACGGTCCGTGCACTGACGGCGCCGGGCATGTGTGGGTTGACGCAGCGTAGCGGTATCGGTTTTGCGCGTGGCGTGGCGGGTAATGCCGAAGCGTTGCGCGAATGGCTGTCGGAAATATGGCGCGTGGTGCGCCTGGATTTGACGGGCCGGGCGGTGACGCTGCCACGGCTGTGGCGGACATAGGTCGGGTGGAGAAGGACGAGGCATGGAGCTGACGCCCCGCGAGAAAGACAAGCTGCTGATCTTCACCGCCGCGCTGCTGGCCGAACGGCGCATGGCACGCGGCCTGAAGCTGAATTACCCCGAGGCGGTCGCCTACCTGAGCGCCGCCATCCTGGAGGGCGCGCGGGACGGCCGTAACGTGGCGGATCTGATGCACTACGGCACCACCTTGCTCAAGCGCGAGGACGTGATGGAAGGCGTGCCGGAAATGGTGCCGGAAATCCAGGTGGAGGCGACTTTTCCGGATGGCACCAAGCTGGTGACGGTGCATCAGCCCATCGTTTGAGCACGGGCGCTCCCGCTGGCGGGGGCGTTGGGGGAAGTCTTAGGAACAGTGGTTGAGCTCCCACAAGGAAGGGGGGCCGTCCACAGTGGCTGGTCCGAAGCACCATCAAAAACCCTCCCGCCGGCGGGCGGGAGTTGGAGGGTGGGAAAGTCTCAGGGGGCTGCGGATGGGTTGCCGCCGGTTAAATCAGCAAAGCTTGCTTTGCGCCCACCAACACGCATGCGACCCTATTCGCTCGCAGCCTGCCATCGCCGTTCGCGATGGCTCCATCGCCAATCACCATCCTTTCCCCAGCATTTACGCGGTTCTGCGCGCTGTTTTCACCCGGTCGCTGTGCAATAATCGGTCACTCCCAAGCGTCGCAGAGAACCGAATCCACCATGACCGCGCAAACGCTTTACGACAAGCTCTGGAACAGCCACGTTGTCCGCCAAGAGGCCGACGGTACCGCGCTGCTCTACATCGATCGTCACCTCGTCCACGAAGTCACCAGCCCGCAGGCCTTCGAAGGCCTCAAGCTCGCCGGCCGCAAGCCCTGGCGCATCACTTCCATCGTGGCGACCGCCGACCACAACACGCCGACCAAGGACTGGGACAAGGGTATCGAAGACCCGATCTCCCGCCAGCAGGTCGACACGCTGGACGCCAACATCCGTGAAGTCGGCGCGCTGGCTTACTTCCCGTTCAAGGACCATGGCCAAGGCATCGTCCACGTGGTCGGCCCGGAACAGGGCGCCACGCTGCCGGGCATGACCGTGGTGTGCGGCGACAGCCACACCTCCACCCACGGCGCCTTCGGCTGCCTGGCGCACGGCATCGGCACCTCCGAGGTCGAGCACGTAATGGCCACCCAGACCCTGGTCGCCAAGAAGTCCAAGTCCATGCTGGTCAAGGTCGAAGGCGATCTGCCCTTCGGCGTCACCGCCAAGGACATCGCACTCGCGGTGATCGGCAAGATCGGCACCGCCGGCGGTACCGGCTACGCCATCGAATTCGGCGGCTCCGCCATTCGCGCCCTGTCGATGGAAGGCCGCATGACTCTCTGCAACATGGCCATCGAAGCGGGCGCCCGCGCCGGCATGGTCGCCGTGGACCAGACCACCATCGACTACGTGAAGGGCCGCCCCTTCGCACCGAAGGCAGACGTCTGGGAACAAGCCGTCGCCTACTGGCGCACCCTGGTCTCCGACGACGGCGCGCAGTTCGACAGCGTGGTGGAGCTCGACGCCTCCGCCATCAAGCCGCAGGTTACTTGGGGCACGTCGCCGGAAATGGTCACCACCGTCGACGGCAAGGTGCCGAACCCGGCGCAGGAATCCAACGCCACCCGCAAAAGCGGCATGGAACGCGCGCTGTCCTACATGGGCCTGACGGCAGACACCCCGATCACCGACATCCCGGTCGACGTGGTATTCATCGGCTCCTGTACCAATTCGCGCATCGAAGACCTGCGCGAAGCCGCCACGGTCGCCAAGGGACGCAAGAAAGCCGACAGTGTGAAGGCCGTGCTGGTCGTGCCGGGCTCCGGCCTGGTCAAGGCCCAGGCCGAAGCCGAAGGGCTGGACAAGGTCTTCGTCGACGCCGGCTTCGAATGGCGCGAACCGGGCTGCTCCATGTGCCTGGCGATGAACGCCGACCGTCTGCAACCGGGCGAGCGCTGCGCCTCCACCAGCAACCGCAACTTCGAAGGCCGGCAAGGGCAGGGCGGACGTACTCACCTGGTCAGCCCGGCCATGGCGGCAGCGGCAGCCATCGCAGGCCACTTTGTGGACGTGCGTGACTGGTTAAGCCGAGGTTAAGCGACCGGACTGAACCGTTTCCCCGAGCGATGTCTTAATCATTGCTTTTCAAGACCTAACCGGGGAATCCATATCATGCGCAAACTCTTCATCGTCCTGTTCGCCCTGTCCAGCGTGCTGCTGGCTGGTTGCAACACCGTCAAGGGTTTTGGCAAAGACGTCGAGAAAGTCGGCGAGAAGATCCAGGGAAAGTAGCGATCATGAGAGCATTCACCACGTTGAACGGGCTGGCTTGCCCGCTTGACCGCGCCAACGTCGATACCGACGCGATCATCCCCAAGCAATTCCTCAAGTCCATCAAGCGCGCGGGCTTCGGCCCCAATCTGTTTGATGAATGGCGCTATCTGGACCATGGCGAACCGGGCATGGACAACAGCGTCCGCCCGGTCAATCCGGACTTCGTGCTCAACTACCCGCGCTACCGTGGCGCCGAAGTGCTGCTGGCCCGCGAGAACTTCGGCTGCGGCAGCTCCCGCGAGCACGCCCCGTGGGCGCTGGAAGACTATGGCTTCCGCGCGGTGATCGCGCCGTCCTTCGCCGACATCTTCTTCAACAACTGCTACAAGAACGGCCTGCTGCCCATCGTGCTACCGGCCGAGGTGGTGGACAGTCTGTTCAAGCAGTGCGAAGCGTCCGAAGGCTATCGTCTGAGCGTGGATTTGGCTGCCCAGACGGTGACCACCCCGTCCGGCGAATCCTTCTCCTTCGACATCACCGAGCACCGCAAGCATTGCCTGCTCAACGGCCTCGACGAGATCGGCCTGACCTTGCGCCACGCCGACGAGATCAAGGCGTTCGAAGCGCAACGCCGTCAGCAGCAACCCTGGTTGTTCGCCTGAACCACTTCCGCGCGCCGGCTTTCCGCCGGCGCGTTTCATTTCCCAGGCCGCGCGTCGGTATCGTGGCCTCAACCTGACTTAGGCAGAATTCCATGAAAGTTCTGGTTCTCCCCGGTGATGGCATTGGTCCGGAAATCGTTGGCGAAGCGCTGCGCGTGCTGGATGCGCTGAAGCGCGACGGACTGAAGATCGAATTCGAACAAGGCCTGCTCGGTGGCTGCGCGGTGGATGCCACC
>CBIHQA010000348.1:0-4858 GCA_966211475.1 uncultured Neisseriales bacterium | reverse complement strand
GCGCCCCCGGAGCCCGCGTCGCCACCCCGGGCGCCGCGGGTGGGGCCGCCACACCGGATTCCGCTCCCCTGCCGCCGCGCTACAGTGGGCCCTAGTCCAGCGTCCGCCGGAAGGTCTTCAGCCCCAGCGCCAGCACGCCGGTCATGAAGGCAATGATGGCGGCGACGTGCGGCCATAACATCGTCACATCCACCCCCTTGAGCAGAATGCCCCGCACCAGCACCAGGAAATGCGTCAGCGGCAACACGTTGCCGACGGCCTGCGCCCACGCCGGCATGCCCCGGAACGGGAACATGAAACCTGACAGCAGCATCGACGGCAGGAAAAAGAAGAAGGTCATCTGCATCGCCTGCAACTGGTTGCGGGCGACCGAGCTGATGGTGATACCCAGCGTCAGGTTCGCCAGGATGAACAGCAGCACCGCCACGTAGAGCTGCAGCAGGCTACCCACCATCGGCACCTGGAAGATGAAACGCGATGCGGTGAGCACCAGGGTCACTTGCAGCAGGCCGATCATCACGTAGGGGATGATCTTGCCGGTCATTACCTCCACCGGCAGCGCGGGCGTCGACAGCAGGTTTTCGAAGGTACCGCGTTCCCGTTCGCGGGTCATCGCCAGGCCCGTCATCAGCACCATGGTCATGGTCAGGATCACCCCCATCAGCCCCGGCACGATGTTGTAGGCGGTGATGCCCTCGGGGTTGTAGCGGCGGTGCACGCGGATCTCAAACAGGGCGTTGTCGGGCCGGCGCAGCGTGCCCGGCAGGTCGGGCTTGAGCACCTTGTTGCCGATTTGCGGCAGCACCGACAGCGCGGCGCCGGCGGCCACCGGGTCGGCGGCATCGGCCTGCAGCAGCAGGGAGGGCTTGTCGCCGCGCAGCAGTTGCCGGGTAAAGCCAGCGGGGATGGTGATGACGAACTGCGCATCACCGCGGGCAATCCACTCGTCCGCCTCGCGCTGGGTCAGGTCGCCGGCCACGACCTTGAAATAGTCGCTGCGCTGCAACGCGCCGATCAGGTCGCGCGAGAACGGTGACGGGTCGCCGTTGACCACCACCGTCGGCAGGTGCTTGGGGTCGGTGTTGATGGCAAAGCCGAACAGCATCAGCTGCACCAGCGGAATGCCGACGATCATCGCGAAGGTCAGGCGGTCGCGCTTGAGCTGCACGAACTCCTTGATCAGGATGCCCAGCCAGCGCGACCAGGAGAAGCGGGCGTTCATCGATCCGGGTCCTCGCTGTGGGTCATCAGATGGATGAAGGCATCTTCCAGCGTGGTGGCGACCGGTTGCGCCCGGTAGGGCGAGTGAAGGTAAGCGGTTAGCGCGGCTTCCAGCGCGGCGGGGTTGGCGCCGGACACATGCAGGGTATTGCCGAAGGGCGTCACCAGCAGGTCGGGGGCATCCTGGCCGAGCTTTGCCGCGACCTGCATGAGATCCGGCCCGGTCAGCGCCCAGGTGGTCAAGCCCTGGGCGTCGATCACCTCATCCACCGTGCCGTTGGCGAGCAGCTGGCCATAGGACAGATAGGCCAGGCGATGGCAGCGCTCGGCCTCATCCATATAGTGGGTCGACACCAGCACGGTGATGCCGTCGGCGGCCAGCCGATGGATTTCCTCCCAGAAGTCGCGACGTGCCTTGGGGTCGACACCAGCGGTGGGTTCGTCCAGCAACAACAGCTTGGGCTCGTGCAGCAGGCAGGCGGCCAGCGCGAGACGCTGCTTCCAGCCGCCCGACAGTGAGCCTGCCAGCTGCTTTTGCCGGCCAGCGAGCCCCAGGCCTTCCAGCGCCTGGTCGACGGCGCTCGCCCGGTTCGGCATGCCGTACATGCGGGCGACGAACTCCAGGTTTTCGCGGATCGACAGGTCTTCCCACAGCGAGAAGCGCTGGGTCATGTAGCCGACCTCGCGCTTGATGGCTGCACTTTCCTTCCGCACGTCGTAGCCGAGGCAGGATCCGCTGCCGGCGTCCGGGGTCAGCAGGCCGCACAGCATGCGGATGGAAGTGGTCTTGCCGCTGCCGTTCGGGCCGAGGAAGCCATAGATCTCGCCCCGCCGCACCTGCAGCGACAGGTCGCGCACCACATGCTTGCTGCCGAAGTGCTTGGACAGACCGGCAACGTCGATGGCGAGCTCGCTCACGCGCCGCTCCCGGCGAGCGACACTTCCACCGGTTGGCCGGGGTGCAGCCGAAGTGCTTCCTTGCCGGCAGTGCGGGCCTCGATACGGAACACCAATCGGCTGCGCTGGTCGCGGTTGTAAAGCACCGGCGGGGTGTATTCGGCGGTGTCCGACACGAAGCGGACGGTGGCAGAAATTGGCGCGGCGCATCCATCACAGCGGACCTGCACCTGTTGGCCCACATGCAGATGGTCCAATTTGTCCTGCGGCACGTAGAAGCGTACCACCCGGTTCTGCGGCGGCAACAGCGCAACTACCGGGCTGCCCGCCGGCACCCATTCCCCCACCCGGTACATGGTGTCGTTGATGACCCCGGCGGCCGGAGCGCGCACCGATTGCTGATCCGCCTGCCAGCGTCGTTGTGTGACCACCGCCGTGGCCGCCGCCTGTTCCTCGCGAGCGCCGGCCTGTTCTGCCTCCCGACCCAATGCGCTTTCCGCCAGGGCAAGCTGGGCTTCCGCCTGGCGTTGCTGGGCCTGGGCCTGGTCGCGTGCGGCACGTGCCTCGTCGACCCGTGCCGGGGAGACGAAGCCTTGGGCCGCCAGCTTCTGCTGCCGCTGATAGTCGTGCTCGCTCAAGGCCACTGCGGCGCGGGCGGCATCGCGCTGGGCGATCAAGGCCGCACGTTCGCTGTCGCGGCGGGGCGTCGCCAGGTTGCGGGTTTGCTCGGCCGCGGCACGGGCGCGGGCTTCGGCTTCGCTGACGCCGGCAGTTTGGCTGGTCGCGTCCACCCGGAACAGGGCTGCGCCCGCCAAGACCGCGGTTCCCCGCTCGACGGACAGGGACTGCAATACGCCACCTTGCGGCGCGGCCAGATAGACGTATTCGCCTTCCACATAGCCCTGCCAGTCATTGGCGGGCGGAGCGGAGCAGCCGGCCAGCAGTAGCAGCGGCAGCAGATAACAAAGGCGGTTCATCTCGGCCTCCACGGACCGTGGGGAGCGGCTTCCCGCCACAGCAGCAGGCCGATACCCAGCTGGCGGCGCAGCTCGTCCTGGCCATCCGGCGCCTGACGGGCCAGGTTCAGGATCGCCAGCCCCACCGCCATCGCATGGAACAGGCCGACCGCGTCTTCGTTGAGCGGAATGCCCAGGTGCTGCAGCAACCCTTGCAGGCGCCCCCGGATGGTGGCGATGAAGCGCTGCATCGCCTCGCGGATACGTGGGTCCTCGTCGGCCGCGATCACCAGCCCCAGCATCAGCCGGGCGCGGCGGGTATCGGTCAGCTCCCGCACCATGCGTTCCGCGAAGGACGGGTCGCCCGGCGGCGGCGAGTCGGTCAAGTCGCGCATCAGGTGGTCGAGCGAGAACTCGGCCACTGCCAACAACAGGTCGGCACGGGTCGGGAAGTAATAGGTCAGGTGGCTCTGGCTGACGCCAGCCAGCTTGGCGACCTTTGGCTGGGTCAGCTCGCCGAAGCCGTGTTCGTAGAGCTGCTCCAGCGCGGCGCCCAGGATGCGTTCGCGGACGGGCATGGTTTGGTTTTCTTACCAAGAATGTTTGCAGTGTAGTCCCGCATGTCGGGATTTGGTAGATATACCAACCGCACCGCCGACGAACGGTTTTATGTGGCTCACGCTATGAGCTACTGCCATCCGTAAGATCGCCTCATCAACACGAAGGAGGGTTCGATCATGACCACATCGCGTTTCCGTCTGTCCCCGGATGCCCGTGCCGTGCTGCATGCGCGCCGGATTCCGCTTGCCGCGCTGGAATACCTGCTCGCCTATGGCGAGGCCGAAATGGAGCCGGGTCGGCCAGGAGTGCGCTACGTGGCGCTCGGTGATGCCACCTTTGCCCGGTTGGCCGCTTGCGAAGGGCGAGAAGTGGCTGCCGCCTTGTCCCGCTACCGGGGCCTGACCGCCAAATTGGCCGCTAACGGTGAGCTGTTGGCGGTTGCGGCGTGAGCGGACGCGAGAGGTGAGGGAGGGATGACAGGAAATCCCTGCTCGACCCCCGTCTGCGGATGACATGCGGATTCCGTGGCAAACCGCATGGTTGCTTGAACAAGGATTTTTACAACTCCGTCACAACAGCCCCACTTGTCGCTGGTAAAGTTTTCGCGATTCCAATCGGGACAAAAGAATCCGACTATGCGACCGTCGACGCGAAACAAGGTGGTAGGGGGGCTGCTGCTGGCCGTGGTGGCTGGTGGTTGGTGGGTCTGGCATGGGCACGCCAAACCCGGTGCTGAAAGCGCGGCTTCCGCGTCGAAAGGCGAACGCGGCGGGCGCGGTGGCCGGGGCGGCGATCGGCCAGTGACGGTCAGCAGCGTGGTGGTCGAACGCCGGGACGTACCGGTGGTGCTCAACGTCAACGGCTATGTGACGCCAGTCAGCCAGGTGGAGATCCGGCCGCAGGTCACCAGTACCTTGCAGGCGGTCCATGTGAAGGAAGGTGACACGGTCAAGGCGGGCCAACTGCTGTTCTCGCTGGATGATCGGGCCGATGTCGCCAACACCAACAAGCTGGCTGCCCAAGTCACCAAGGACGAAGCGACGCTGGCGGATGCGCGCCGTACCTTGGCCCGCAACCAGGAACTGCTGGCCAAGGGCTTCGTGTCGCAGAGCGTGGTCGACAGCGCAAAGAGCACCGTCGATGCGCTCATTGCCACCGTGGCGTCCGACAAGGCCGCGGTGACCGCTGCCCGCGTGCCGGTCAGCGATGCGCGGCTGGTCGCG
>CBIHQA010000347.1:0-4871 GCA_966211475.1 uncultured Neisseriales bacterium | reverse complement strand
CATTGGGCGCCAGGTTGCCCTTGAGCACCGCGATGCCGGCATTCGGCTTGAACGGCGCGTCGATCGGCGTGATTACGTCGCGGTTGAAGCATTCGGTGTCTTCGCTATTGGTGACCAGGCTGTGGCCGTTCACCGTCAGCGTGTCACGGTGCAGCAGGCCCTGGATCTCGCGGATCACCGCCGGCAGGCCGCCCGCGTAGTAGAAATCTTCCATCAGGTATTTGCCCGACGGTTGCAGGTTCACCAGGCAGGGCACTTCGGCGCCCAGACGGTCCCAGTCTTCCAGTGTCAGCGGCACGCCGATGCGGCCGGCGATCGCCAGCAGGTGCACCACCGCGTTGGTGGAGCCACCGATGGCGGCATTGGTGCGGATGGCGTTCTCGAAGGCCTCACGGGTGAGGATCTTCGACATGGTCAGGTCTTCCTTGACCATCTCGACAATGCGGCGGCCGGTCAGTTGCGCCAGCCGCTTGCGGCGTGCGTCCACCGCCGGGATGGCGGCATTGCCGGGCAGCGACATACCGAGCGATTCCACCATGCAGGCCATGGTGGAGGCCGTCCCCATGGTCATGCAGGTACCGCTGGAACGGTGCATGCAAGATTCGGAGGCGACGAACTCGTCCATCGTCATCTGACCGCCGCGCACCATCTCCGACATCATCCACACGCCGGTGCCGGAGCCCACGTCCTGGCCACGGAACTTGCCGTTGAGCATCGGGCCACCGGACAGGCCGATGGTCGGCAGGTCACAGCTGGCCGCGCCCATCATCAGCGACGGGGTGGTCTTGTCGCAGCCCATCAACAGCACCACGCCGTCGATCGGGTTACCGCGGATCGATTCTTCGACGTCCATGCTGGCGAGGTTGCGGAACAGCATCGCCGTCGGCCGCAATTGCGTCTCGCCCAGCGACATCACCGGGAACTCCAGCGGGAAACCGCCAGCCTCGTACACACCGCGCTTCACGAATTCGGCCAGCTCGCGGAAGTGGCCATTGCAAGGAGTGAGTTCCGACCAGGTATTGCAGATGCCGATCACCGGGCGACCGTCGAACATATCGTCCGGATAGCCCTGGTTCTTGATCCAGCTGCGGTGCATGAAGCCATCGCGGTCCTGCTTGCCGAACCAACCTTGGCTACGTAAGGGCTTCTTCTTTTCCTGGCTCATCTTCTCTTTGTCCTTGGGGTTGCACAGCAGCCGTTCGGAATCCTGCTGCATTTACCGACGGATGCTAGCGGTGCTAAGCTATAACCGTCTAATGCTAATTTATAATTAATTGATACACGATTTGATATCTGTTCAGGAGACACGCATGACCGCCACCCCGCTAACCGACTCCCGCTTTGCCCGATACCCCAGCCTGAACGGCCGGCCGGTCTTCATCACCGGCGGGGGAACCGGCATCGGTGCCGCGCTGGTGACGGCCTTCGCGGAGCAGGGCGCGCGTGTCGCTTTTGTGGATATTCAGGAATCCGCCAGCCTGGCGCTGTGCGATGCCCTTGCGGCGCGCGGCCTGCCGCTGCCGTGGTTCGAAGCCTGCGACCTGCGCGATATCGATGCCCTGCGCAACGCGGTGGCATCCGCTGCCGAGGCACTGGGGGATTTCCAGGTGCTGGTGAACAACGCCGCCAATGACCAGCGGCACCGTATTGAGGACGTCACGCCGGAGTTCTGGGACAACTCGATTGCCATCAACCAGCGGCCATTCTTCTTTGCCGTGCAGGCGGTCCTTCCCGGGATGCGGCGTTTAGGGGGCGGATCGATCATCAATTTTGGATCGGTCGGCTGGAAACTGGCGTCGGGTGGCTACCCGATCTATGCGACGGCCAAGGCTTCTGTCCATGGTTTGACCCGTGGCCTGGCGCGTGATCTGGGACCGGACAATATCCGGGTGAATACGGTGGTGCCGGGTTGGGTGATGACGGAGCGCCAGCTCTCCCATTGGGTCGATGACAATGCGAAGGCGGAGATCGCGAAGAATCAGTGCATGAAGAGCCCGCTGTTGCCGGACCATCTGGCGCGGATGGTGTTGTTCCTGGCATCGGACGACAGTGAAATGTGTTCGGCGCAGGAATTTACGGTGGATGGGGGATGGGCGTAAGGGCTGGGTGATGTTGGTTAGTGATGTTGGCTGGTTTTAAGCGCTGACGCGCAGATTGATTGAAGTGCGGGGTCTCGCCCCCGCGGGCGAGATTCTTTCTTTGCGCCGCCAAAGAAAGAATCCAAAGAAAGGCGGCCCCTACGCCGCGCCCCTTCGGGGTTCCCTGCGCTACTCGCTCAAGCGGGCGGCAGACCAACTCGCCCTGGCGGCCCACACACTACGTGGGCCACTGCGGAGCTCAAACACGGTCTGCCTTTTCTCCCGCTTGAGCTGCGTTGCTCGGCGCTTGCAAAGGGGAAGCTTGGTCACGGCTGTGCGCTTCGCGCCCTGCGCCCAGTTAAAGACGAGAACTGCGGTATGCGTAGGTTGGTTCTGAGCGAAGCGAAGCCCAACAAACCCCGGTTCCCACGTCGCTGTGTTGGGCTTCGCCTACGGCTCAACCCAACCTACGAATTGCTGTAGGAGCGGGCCATGCCCGCGACCATCGGTAGCTAACTAAACGTAATCGCTCCACGGAGATCAAACCCATGCAATACCGCGAACTCGGCCGTACCGGCTGGAAAGTCTCCACCGTCAGCTTTGGTGCCTGGGCCATCGGCGGCACCTGGGGCGAGGTCAATGACGACGACTCGCTGCGTGCCCTGCATACCGCCCTCGACCACGGCGTGACCTTCTTTGACACTGCCGATGTCTACGGCGACGGCCGAAGCGAACGCCTGTTGGCCCGCCTGCGCAAAGAGCGCAGCGAGCCGTTCCACGTCGCCACCAAGGCCGGCCGGCGCCTGAACCCGCACGTGGCCGGCGGCTACAACCGCGCCAATCTCACCGCCTTCGTCGACCGCAGCCTGCAAAACCTCGACACCGACTGCATCGAGCTGCTGCAACTGCATTGCCCGCCGACCGACGTTTACTACATGCCGGAGGTGTTCGGCGTATTGGACGACCTGGTGAAGGCCGGCAAGCTGCGCTACTACGGCGTGAGCGTCGAGCGGGTGGAGGAGGCGCTGAAAGCCGTCGACTACCCCGGCGTGCAGAGCGTGCAGATCATCTACAACCTGTTCCGCCAACGCCCGCGCGACCTGTTCTTTGCCGAGGCGCAACGCAAGCAGGTCGGCATTCTCTGCCGCCTGCCGCTGTCCTCCGGCATGCTGTCCGGCAAGTTCAGCAAGGCCAGCACCTTCGCTGCCGACGACCACCGCCAGTTCAACCGCCACGGTGAACAGTTCGACCGTGGCGAGACCTTCTCCGGGCTCGATTTCGACAAGGGGTTGGAAGCGGTCGAGGCGTTGCGGGGCCTGGTGCCGCCCGGCATGTCGATGGCCCAGATGGCGCTGCGCTGGATCCTGATGGCGCCGGCCGTGACCTGCGTGCTGGCCGGCGCCAAGCGGGCGGACCAGGTAGCCGAAAATACCGCTGCTGCCGATCTGCCACCGTTGTCGGACACGCTGATGCAGGCCATGGATACGCTCTACGCCGAGCGCGTCCGGCCACACGTTCACCACTATTGGTAAGCTGGCCAGCGGGGGCCGTCAGGATATCTGCTCGGCCGGCCTCGGTGCAGCGGACGGTGATTCCTGCCGGGGCGTTGAGGTTGCGAGCCCTACCCCTTAACAGGGTAGGGCTTTCTTCGTTTGTCATGTCGAGGCAAAATGCCATCTTCATTTTCCTCGATGGCCTGGCCTGGTTCCGACGCCCTGTTCGTCGGCTGCCAAGCTGGCACCTCCCATGTCGCCTATCGCCCGTCTGAACCGCCGTCTCTTTCCCCTGAAATGCTGCCTGAGCTTCATCCTCGGGCTGATGATCCTGGCCGCGCATGGGGCGCCGCTGGACCGCCTCGCAGCCCGCGACCAATACCGTGACTGGTATGCCCGTTTCCTGACTGACATGCGCAGTCTGGAATCGCTCTCGCGCGATCCCGATCAGCTCGGGCCGGTGTCTGCGAAACAGGACAATTCGTTTGCCGCGCAGCTGTACCCGCGCCGGGATATCGCCATCGAGACCATCAACCGCGTATTCACGCAATCCGTGGTGCCGGACTCCCGGGCGGCCAATCTGATCCAGGGTTTTGCCCAGCGACCGGAGATGTTCCGAGGCAGCCAGACCGATCCGCCGCTGGTGGGCGAGGGCATGGTCATGATGAATCTGCTGCAGCACGCCTTACCCGCCGGCTACGGCGGCGCTTACCGCAACGACAAGCCGATCCCGGCCGACGAAGGCAGCTTTGTCTGGTACATGCACTTCCCGAGCGGTGAGGGCACCGCGTCCATCTTCGAGGACGGAAAATTGTTCACCCCCTATCACCTTCCTCCGGACGGCGTGCTGGAGCGCAAGGCCTACCCGTTCCTGCTGTTCCGGGAAAAGCAGGGGAAGCTCTACCTGGCGGGTATCTCGCAAGAACTGCTGTCGGTGATCAGCGCCATGTGGGCAACGCAGCTCTACTGAGCCGCGCTGCTTCACTTGCTCCCTGTCTGGCCAGACGGCCAACGCGTGAGAAATCGTAGGAACATCATGATCTTGAAGCGGAACACTACCCGGCTCGTCGTTGGCCTTGCCGGAACCATGCTGATCGCAGGCACTGCCATCGCGACGAGCCCGGAGGCGGTGCCGCCCGGGACGCGCGTCATCAACGCGCCGGACCTGACCGGGGCGCAGTTGCTGGGGCTGGATGGATCTCGTGTGACGGCGGCCTACCGCATTGAGCCTCTCGTCAAAGAGGGCAAATTGCTGGTGCCCACCCCGTGGCCCAATCGGGTCGACATGCCGCTGTATGAC
>CBIHQA010000346.1:0-4871 GCA_966211475.1 uncultured Neisseriales bacterium | reverse complement strand
CTACAAGGGCCGCGAATGCCAGTTCCGCACTTCGCTGGAAGCCCAGGCGGCCGGCATCGCCATCATCCACCAGGAGCTCAATCTGGTGCCGCACCTGTCGGTGGCGGAGAACATCTACCTGGCGCGCGAACCGAAGAAGGGTTGGTTCGTTGACCGCGCCCGGCTCAAGGTCGACGCGCAACGCTGCCTGGACCGGCTGGGGGTGGACATCCGCCCTGGCACACTGGTACGCAACCTGTCGGTCGCCCAGCAACAGATGGTGGAAATCGCCAAGGCGCTGTCGCTCAACGCCGAAGTGCTGATCATGGACGAACCGACCTCGTCGCTGACCGAGTCGGAAACTGTCCAGCTGTTCAAGATCATCCATGAGCTGAAGCGCGACGGCGTCGGCATCGTCTACATCTCGCACCGGCTGGACGAACTCGCCCAGATCGTCGACCGCGTGACGGTGATGCGCGACGGCCGTCACGTCTCCACCGACGACTTCGCTGCCACCTCGGTGGACGCCATCGTCGCCCGCATGGTCGGCCGCTCGCTGGAAGACGTGTTCCCCAGGGCCACCCGCGTACCGACCGACGACGTCGTGCTGTCGGTGCGGGGCCTGGTGCGCAAGGGCGTGTCCACACCGGTGAGCTTCGAGCTGCGCCGTGGCGAGATCCTAGGGTTCGCCGGCCTGATGGGCGCCGGCCGTACCGAGGTGGCACGCGCCATCTTCGGCGCCGACCCGATGGAAGCCGGCACGGTCGAACTCGCCGGCAAGCCGCTGACCGTTCGCTCGCCGATCGACGCCATCCGCCACGGCATCGCCTACCTGTCGGAAGACCGCAAGAGCAACGGGCTGGCGGTCAAGATGCCGGTCGCCCAGAACGTCACCCTGGCCAACATGGCCGGCGTATCCAGCCGCTTTGGCTTCATCCGCTTCAACCGCGAGGCCGAGGTCGCGCAGCAATACATCGACAAGCTGGGGATCCGCACGCCTTCCATCCACCAGGTGGCCCGCCTGCTGTCCGGCGGCAACCAGCAGAAGGTGGTGATCGCCAAGTGGCTGTTCCGCGACTCCCGCGTGCTGTTCTTCGACGAACCCACCCGCGGCATCGACGTGGGCGCCAAGTACGCCATCTACCAGTTGCTGGACCAATTGGCCGCGCAAGGCATCGGGGTGGTGATGATCTCGTCCGAGCTGCCGGAAATCCTCGGCATGACCGACCGGGTAGCGGTGTTCCACGAAGGCGAGCTGACCGGGGTGCTCAACACCCGCGACACCACGCAGGAAGAAATCATGCAGTACGCGTCCGGGCGGATCCCGGCGGCGCACTGAGTTATCCAGCGGCCAGTACGGAGCCACACGCTCTCGCAGTAGCGAGGCCCCCCGCGGGGCGGGGTGAGGGGGTGGGAAGAGATCAGGGAAAGCAGCCGCATACCGGCAAACCCTGAATCAAGCGGGCTCTGCCCGACGCCCTCCCAACGTGCAAGAACCATACGACGCCGCTGCTTTGGAGATACTGAGATGAACGACAAGCAACGAGACCTGGTCCAGAAATTCGCCGCGCTCGGCGGCCTGCTGGCCCTGACCCTGGTGTTCTCGCTGACCAGCGACGCCTTCTTCAGCCTCAGCAACGGCATGACCGTGGCGCTGCAGGTGACTTCCATCGCCTACCTGGGCATCGCCGCGACCTGTGTGATCATCACCGGCGGCATCGACCTGTCGGTCGGCTCGGTGCTGGCGCTGTCCGGCGTGGCCGCCGCGCTGGTGGTGAAAGCCGGCCTGCCAGTGCCGGTGGGCATGGCCTGCGGGCTGGTGGTGGGCGCCTTCTGCGGCCTGCTCAATGGCCTGTGCGTGACCCGCCTGAAGCTGCCGCCCTTCATCGCAACGCTGGGCATGATGCTGGTCGCCCGTGGCGTGGCGCTGCAACTGACCGGCGCGCAAGCGGTGTCCGGCCTGGGCGATTCCTTCGGCGAGCTGGGCAATGGCGCCCTGTTCCGCGTGGTCAACAAGACCGCCGCCGGCTTCCCGGACGTGGTGTTCCCGGGCATCCCCTACCCGGTGATCCTGATGGTGGCACTAGCCATCGTGGTCGCCATCATGCTCAGCCGCACCACCCTCGGCCGGCACATCTACGCGGTCGGCTCCAACAGCGAGGCAGCCCGGCTGTCCGGCGTCAACGTCAACCGCGTCACCCTGTTCGCCTACGTGCTGTCCGGCACCCTGGCCGGCCTGACCGGCTGCGTGCTGATGTCCCGCCTGGTCACCGCCCAGCCCAACGAGGGCGTGATGTACGAACTGGATGCCATCGCCAGCGCGGTGATCGGCGGCACCTCGCTGATCGGCGGCGTGGGCTCGATCTCCGGCACCGCCATCGGCGCCTTCGTGATCGGCATCCTTCGCAACGGTTTGAACATGAACGGCGTCTCCGCCTTCATCCAGCAGATCATCATCGGTCTGGTCATCCTGCTCACGGTATGGATCGACCAGATGCGCAACCGGCGATGAAGTCCGCCGGGCTCGCCCCCGGCTCAGTACCTACGCACCACCTGCAAACACCAAAGAGGAGATTGAACATGAAAAAGCAACTGCTGGGTCTGGCCGCATCCACGCTGGCACTGTCGATCAGCGCCGCTTACGCCGCGGGTGGCGAAATCGCCGTGATCGTGAAGACCACCAACTCCACCTTCTGGCAGAACGTTCAGAAGGGCGCCAAGGACGGCATCAAGGAGGCCAAGGGCTACACCATGACCTTCCAGGGCCCGGCCGCCGAATCGGCGATCGCCGATGAAGTGAACCTGGTCGAAAACGCGGTCAACCGCAAGGTCGCCGGCATCGTGCTGGCCGCCTCCGACCCGGATGCGCTGGTGCCGGCCATCAAGAAGGCCTGGGAAGCGAAGATCCCGGTCATCCTGATCGATTCGATGGTGTCCGACGCCGGCAAGGACTACTACCAGTCCTTCCTGGCCACCGACAACCAGAAGGCCGGTGAGCTGTGTGCCGAAGAGCTGATCAAGAAGGTCGGCAAGACCGGCAAGATCGCCATCATGTCCTACGTGGCGGGCGCGGGTTCGGAAGTCGGCCGTGTCGGCGGCTTCAAGAAGTACATCGAAACCCACTCCAAGCTGCAGATCGTCGGCCCGTTCTACTCGCAGTCGCAGATGGCCACCGCGCTGAACCAGACCACCGACGTGCTGGCCTCCAACCCGGACCTGAAGGGCATCTTCGGCGCCAATGAACCGACCGCCGTCGGCATGGGCCGCGCCCTGGCCCAGTCCGGCAAGGCCGGCAAGGTGGTGGCCGTGGGCTTCGACGGCAACCAGGATCTGCAGAGCTTCGTGAAAGACGGCACCATCTCCGCCATCGCCGTGCAGGGTTCCTACCAGATGGGTTACCTGGGCGTGAAGACGGTCGCCAAGGTGCTCGAAGGCAAGACGGTGCCCAAGTTCCTGAACACCGGTGTGGTCATGGTGAAGAAGGAAAACATCGAGCTGCCTGAAGCCAAGAACGTCCTCTACTGAGCGCTTGTGAAAAATTCTACTGCGCGACCCGACCAACCGCCGGGGGCAGGTATCAAGACTTGCCCTGCGATGCGCACCGTACCTCAGTACGGCTGCGCTTCTCGGACCAAGCTCGGGCCGCTCGCTACGAATTTTTTCACAAGCTCTGACCTCAGCGCACTGCGCTGATCCACGCATCGTCTCTCCTCATCTTGGGGAACTGGTGCCGTCCCGTTCAGGGGACGGGGCGGCACTCTTTTTGCCGACGAAACGCGTGACAACAGGATTCTGCGGAGATTGGGGAGAAACCCATGCGAATGTCCATCAAAGCCAGGCTGGGCCTGGTGGTCTTACTCTCCTGCGCGGCGCTGGCTCTGGTCGGCGTGGCAGGGTTCGGGGGCATCCAGCGGGTTTCCGGCGCGCTGAATGGCATTGCCGACCGTGACGTGCCGGCGCTCGGCACGCTGTCCACCCTACGCAGTGCAGAACTCGAACTGGTCGCCGAAACGCTCGGCACCACCACCTGGCAGAACGTTGGCTTCGCCCAGCGTCAGTACAAGGCCATCGTCGAACGCAAACAGCTCATCCTGAAGGACATCCGTCACAGCTGGGATGCCTACGCCCGCCTGCCCAAGTCCGCCGACGAAGCCCAGGCCTGGCAGACCCTGCAAACCCAATGGCAGCAATTTGCCAAACTGGATACCCAGATCACCGGCGTGATCGGCGAGATGGCGGAAAACGACGACCCCGCCGCCATGCCGCCCCTCTACGAGAAATACTTCAAGCTGGTTTCCGCCTGGACCCAGGCCAAGGAGCCAGTCCAGGCCGCGCTGGACACCCTGATGAAGCACAGCCTCGCCCGCACCGAGTCGGCCAAGCGTGACAGCGAATCCGTGCGAGCCCGTGCAGTGGAAGTGATGGCCATCGCCGCCGGCTGTGCCGTGCTGGTGCTGCTGGTGCTGTCCGGCTATCTGGTGCGCAGCATTTCCGGCTCGCTGAGCCAGATCCGCTCGACCATCCTGACGGTCGCCTCGCAATCCGACTTCACCGTGCGGGCGCCGATCACCCATCGCGACGAGACCGGCGAAGCCGCCGAAGCCTTCAACCGGCTGGTCGCCGCGCTGCAGGGCTCGCTGCAATCGGTGCTGCAAAACGCCGGCCACCTGTCCGAGCTGGCCGAAGATGCCTCGGAAGCCTCGCGGCAGGTCAGCTCCGGCTCCGCCCGTCAAAGCGAAGTGGCGGGTGTGATGGCGGCGGCCATGG
Source organism: uncultured Neisseriales bacterium (assembly GCA_966211475.1). Classification (GTDB taxonomy): domain Bacteria; phylum Pseudomonadota; class Gammaproteobacteria; order Burkholderiales; family Leeiaceae; genus Leeia. The sequence continues at coordinate 125 of CBIHQA010000346.1, read as the reverse complement.
AACAGATGACCGTCACCGTCGCGCAGATCGCCGACAACGCTCAGCTGGCCGCCAGCCAGGCGAGCGAAGCCGCCCATTTCGCCGCCAGCGGCGCGAAGACCATCGCCGGCAGCCTGACGCAACTG
>CBIHQA010000345.1:0-4890 GCA_966211475.1 uncultured Neisseriales bacterium | reverse complement strand
ACTACCGAATTGCGCGGGAATTCGGCCAATTGGGGCCGATCCGTCTGGTGACCCGCTCGGGGTTACTGGCGGAGTTACATGCTGCGGCCAATCGATGCGGTATCCAGTCCGGCAATATCAAGGAGCGCGCCCTCATCGTTTCGCTTCCGCTGGCGGCGGCGCTGAGTGCCGCAGTTCAGGTTTGAATACTGTCGGAACGCAGCAAGGGTGCACCGTCGCCGTGGGCCGGCGTGGAGGAAGGAGGTATGGAGTGAGGGATTGGGACGTGAGATGACCAGTCGCACTGCGCTAGGCGTAGTGGGCAAGCGCAGCAGGGACCGTCCAGGGAGAAAGCAAGCCGTGCTCTGCCAACCAGACAGCTTCGTCTTCCATGCCGCCCTGTGCGATGAATCGGCCCAGTTGCTGCAACCGGCGTTGAAGTCCGGCGTTGTCCTGTAGTGCCGCCAAACAGCCTGAGCGCTCATCGGCGCGTAATCCGCCTGCAGCCTGTTCTAGGGCTGCCAAGATCGACAATGGGCCGCAGGCGATCATGGCGCACAGCTCGGACAGGGCCTGTCGGATGAAGGCTCGGTCGGTCTTGCTGAGGCGGGTACGGTCGAAATGCGCGACGCCTGCCGCGTAGTGGAGCCCCTCATCGCGGGCAATACCGAACAACACGCGTCTTACCTCGGGGTCCTCCGTGGCGGCGGCCAGTCTCTGATAGTGTCCGATGCCCCATCCCTCCAGAATGATCTGCAGCAGATAGGACAGACTATCAGGTTCACCTGCCACCACCAGCTTCGCCAGGAAGGTGGTGAACGCGTCCGGTGGTGCTTCTATGGTAGCTGGGTCCGATACCGAGCAGAGCCAGTGATAGTGACGGGCCTCGTCGGCGGCGGTCAGGCTGTAGACCTGCTTTTCCATCGGGCAGTCGGTGACCAGTACCCGGCGCGCGCAGTAGTCCATCGCCGTACGCTCGATTCCTAGCGCCTCTCGCAGAACGCCCGAACTGCACTGATGTTGCACAGCTTCCTGCATCCGTTCTGTCAGCTGGTCCCAGATGGGTGTGGCAGGCAGGCGGAAGAAAGAATCGGACCAGATCCGGCTAAGGTCAGGATGACCGTTTGCGCGACGATCAGAAGGGAAGCGATAGGCAAGCTTTTCGCAGACTTTTTCCATGGCCGGCCTTTTGGCTGGCGGGGTGGCGTGGGGCGTCATCGGCTTGTCTGCGCGCTATCCAGCCCGAACAGCTTGCGTGCAAGTCGCCGGCTCACACGTAGATAGAGGGAATCCGGCAGCAGGCGGCTTAGCCAGCGGATCGCACGTGCGTCCCGGCCAACCGGGATACGGAAAGGCGAAGTGGGGCGGCTCGCCGCTGCGAAGATGGCGTTGGCGACGTCGGTTGCCGGTTGCGCCTTGGCGGCCAGACGGCTCCGTATGGCCTGGAAGCGCTCTCCGGCTTGGTGGTAGGGGCTGTGCTCGGTGGGCGGTGATTGCATGTGCTGACCAAAGCGGCTGCGGGTGGCTCCGGGCTCCACAACATGGACGCGCACGTCTTGCCCCTGGCTCTCCAGCATCAGCGCTTCGCTCCATCCCTCCAGACCGAACTTGGAGGCGGCATACGCTGCCTGGAACGGATAGGCGTGGCGCCCCAGCACCGAAGAAACATTGATCACCGTTCCTCCGGCAGCTCGCAGTGCAGGGAGCAAGGCTGCAGTGAGCAGGGCTGGCGCGATCAGGTTGACTTCGAGCTGCGCCCGCCAGGCCGCTTCGCTGAGCAGTTCCAGCGGACCTGACTGGCAGTAGCCTGCGTTGTTGACCAGGCAATCCAGTCGGCCTTCGAAATCGGTGGCGATGATTGTCCTCAGGCGGGTGCGGTCCGCCTCGCTACAAGGGTCCAACTGGATGGGCTGTACTCCCGGCTCGGAGGCAAGGTACTCAGGCTGGCGACTTGCAGCCAGGACGCGCCAACCGTGTCTGGCAAAGGTCTGCGCGGTGGCCAATCCGATTCCTCCGCTAGCACCAGTAATCAACATCACCCGGGAGGTGTCGCCGCTCATGTTGATTCCCAGGCAGCCAGCGGCTGCTTTTCGTAGTGCCGGATGAAGGCAATCACCGACCGATCTGCAACGACCGGATGGCGGAAGTCGAACCGGATGGTCTGGAAGATGCGGGTGTCGCCGACGGCGAAGTAATTCGCACCGATGCGGGTCAACCACAGCACGACACGATCGAACAGCCAGCCCAGCGGCCCGCTTCGCTTGCGGGTAAAGGCCACCACCTGGCCTTCGGTTCCGCACTGCTCGGTAGGACGCAGCGCAAACATCACGTGCAGATGGAGGAAATCCGGCCCGAAACTGGCAATACCGATATGTCCATACCAGTAATGCGTTTCGTAATAGAGTGGTCCGCGATAGCAGCGCGCTAGCAAGCGTCCGAGCCAATGGGTCCGCGGCAGTACGCCCTTGTTGCGGAAGCGCATCGTATGCTGATCCAGCTCTTCGGGTTCCAGAGTCAGGATATGTCCCGGCAGCCTATGCACCGTCTGGAAGTGATGTTCGTCGATCGCGTTGACCATCACTACATTCGGATGGCAGCCCTTGAGAAAGCGTTTGCCGAGCTGGGTGCGGTAGAGCTGTCCGTCCAGTTCAGGGGGAAACGGCAAGAACGGCCCGGGCGTCTCGCCTGGCCATACCCAGATCAGACCGTATCGTTCTTCCACGGGCCAGGATCTGGCGCGGATATCGCCGCCGGAGCGCTTCAGGCACGGAATGTCCGAGCACTGCCCGTCTCCTTCATAGCGCCAGTTGTGAAAGAAGCACCGCAGTCCTTCACCTTCGACTTTGCCTTCTGCGAGATGCGCGCCCATATGCGGGCAATGGGCGTCAAAGACATGGGGGCGTCCGCTGGCAGAGCGCCATACCACGAGTTCCCGGCCGAACAGCTTGGTCGCTTTCACCTGGCCGGGCTTCAGACGATGGGAGGGCAATATCCAGTACCACCCGTCGACGATTGTCTCCTGGTTGAATCGGGTCAGTCCGGTCAGGCTGGACATGTGTCGGCCTCCGTGCGCCACTCCTGCGCCCCCTTGAGAAATAGGCGTCGTGACAGCGGTTTGAGATTGTCGGGTTGAAGCGCACACAGGCAGCACAGCTCGTCGCCGTCGGCATAGCCGGGATTGCGCTCCAGAAAGAAGCGGACGCAGTCAAGCTGTTGCTCGCGCTCACTGATCAGCGCGAGATCGGGTTGCAGATGCCCTTGCGATGATGCAAATCGAACGATGCCCCGTTCGCGCTGGAAATGTTCTCCAAATCGTTCTTCGGCTAGCCGCTCCAGCAGGCTGCTTTCGAATTCCGTGGGCAGGTTGGACCAATGAGGGAGGAAGGTTCGGGCGAAGGTGGGGAGGTATCGGAAGGTGCGGTGACCCTTCGAAATGAGAAACCAGTATAGGCGTCGATCCTGTTTGGCCGCCCATAGATGGCCAGCCAGCCGGATCCAGTTGAACGCCAATTCCTGTTCCCCCCAATGCGCCCGATCAATGACCGTGTCGCCGGAGTATAGGATGCGGCAAGCCTCTCCCCGATGCTGGCGCTCGTAGACCTGAAGTGTAGAAAAACCTTTTGACACGCCACGCTCGTCGTTCAGCAACAGCACCCACTGTTTGGCGGCGAGGTCCCGTTCGAACTGCTCTCGCCGGATAGCGTAATAGTGGCGGACCATCAGACCGAACATGGCCTCTCGGTCGGAGTCTGCCAGACGGGTGACAGGGATGAGTTCGCTATGCAGCATCAGGTTCCCCGCAGGAAGAAGACGCGGTAAGGGTGAGGCTGAGCATGCCGACGACGATACCTCCTCCGATGTCGATCAATCGATGCTGGCGTGTGCTGAGCACCGATAGGGAGATTGCTGCCCACCATAGCAGGGCAGGGTAACGCCAGGACCGACGGCGACTGCCGATCAGCCATGCAGCGATCAAGGCCAGCGCCACGTGCAGCGAGGGGAAACAGTTACCCGGTACGTCAAGCGAGTACAAGAGCGTCCAGGCAAAACCAGTGACGCCGGTCGGAGGGGCAACGGTCTGCCCGACGGTGGTCGGCCAGACAAGAAATATCACGCCACTCAGAAAGGTGCTTGACAGCATCGCACGATATGCCCGGGTCAGGTCGTGAGCGTCATCGGTCGACAAGAAGGCGGCCGGAAGCAGAATGGTCTGGGACAGGTACACCCAGATGCTGCCCGGCCATAGTGGCACGCTCAGATCCCAGGTGCTAGGCGGTACATAGACAGCCCGGGCGGCGGATAGCGAATAGCTGCCCAGGTAGACGGCGGAGAATGCCAGGTAGCCCCAGAACATCGCACTGAGCCGATTGTCGGGCGTGACAGGGGGGATGAGTCTGGAGAGCAAGCGTGTCACCTCTTTACGGCCGCTTGCACCCGGGCGATTTCTCGCGAGTAGCGCCCGGTGAGGACCAGCCCGGCCATGCGGGTGAGTGCGCTAAAAGCCCGCAATGAGAACACCGCATCGCGCGTGTCGACGTGACTCGGTTCATAAACGGCGTGGCCGATTTGACCGAGTACCGTCGACAAGGGCAGACCGACCAGCCACCACGGGCTTCCTAGTGCCAGCGCCATGACCGGTGATCCGTAGAGAAGGATGACGGCCAGTACATGCAGCCAGATATTGATCGGTTGCCGGTGCTTCATGACGAAAACGTCCCAATAGCAGGGCAGGGAATGGTCATAGCGCAGGTCGTCGAGCCGGTTTCGATATCGGGCCAGCACTGCGGCGCGACCATGGATCGGCGAACGCGGACGAAGTACGGCGCCAAGCTTGGTACGACCGAGTTCCGGCAACGGTTGTCCATCCTGTACGGTCTGCTTACCGGCGATGAATACCGCACGCACGGGCGA
>CBIHQA010000344.1:0-4909 GCA_966211475.1 uncultured Neisseriales bacterium | reverse complement strand
CGTAAAGGTGGCATTCCGCTCGCGTTGGCTGAGCAGGCGCAGGCGTTCGGCAAAGACCTGGTGCCGCAGGATGGGGTCGTCTTCGTGCGCCATGATGTGCCGAAGGGAGGGCTGGCGCCTGTCCCATCAATAGCTCGCGATGAAACGACCGTTTCATTCTGCAAGGTGTTGAGGTGACAGGGCACTCGTTTCGTCATAGCCCGTGACCGACCCATCCGCAAGCCACCCCGCATGCTGTCGCGCGATGCGGAGCGTTCTGACTGTCAGTGCTTCTGGGTCAGTTTCTGCTTCAGGCGGTGCACGCCGAAGGCCACGACGGCCGCCGTGACCGGGATGGCGATGCCGGTGACCAGGTCGGGCTGCACGTGCAGGCCGGCGGCCTTCAGGCCCTTGGCGGCGTAGCCGACCAGACCGACCACGTAGTAGGTGAGCACGGCCACCGACAAGCCTTCGACCGTTTCCTGCAGGCGCAGTTGCAGGGCGGCGCGGCGGTTCATCGACACCAGCAGTTCGCGGCGCTGGGCGTCGCTTTCCACTTCGACCCGGGTGCGCAGCAGCGAGGTGGCGCGTTGCAGGCGCATCGACAGTTGTTCCAGGCGGCGCGAGACCGCGTCGCAGGTGTCGATGGCGGGGGCGAGGCGCCGTTCGACGAATTCCTGGAAGGGTTGCAGGCCGGGCAGGCGCCCTTCGCGCAATTCCTCGATGCGGCGGCATACCAGGTTGTAGTAGGCGCGGGTGGCGGCGAAGCGGTAGCTGCTCTGCGCGATGGCGTCTTCCAGCTCGGCCGCGAGCCGGGTGATGCGGTCGAGCAGCAACTCATCGTCCGCACCGTCGGAACCCTGGTGCATGGCGCCGGTGACCGATTGCAGCTCAGCCTCCATGGCGGCCAGCGACGGTTGCAGGCGCTTGGCCAGCGGCAGCGCCAGCAGGGCCAGCATGCGATAGGTTTCCAGCTCGACCAGCCGTTGCAGCATGCGGCCGGTCTGGTTGGGGGCCATGTCGCGGTTGTAGAGCAGGATGCGCGCAAAGCCATTGGCGGAACGCGGGTCCGGATGCAGGCGCAGGTCGGTCAGGGCGACGGCGCGGCCATCACCGATCTCCGCACCGACCGGCGGGTAGCCTTCGAAGGCCCAGTCGGCGATCTCGGCCAGCGGCGGCGGGCCCTCTTCCGGGCAGGGCCGCACCCACACGTGCACGCCGACCAGCATGCTGCCGGGCAGGGTGGACAACAGCTCAGCCGGTAGGGCATCCAGCGCGGTGCGCGACAGGTCGGTGATGTCGCCGCTGCCGGTACTCAGGACGCTGTAGCGGACGAATTCGGTGTGGCCATTCCAGCGCAGCGCGTAGCCGTCGCCCTGGCCTAGGTAGTGCACGGCACCGGGAGACGGCTCCGGCAGGCCGAGTGCGCGGGTCAGCGTCAGCAGGGCTTGGCGCTGGGCTTCTGGCTCGGCGCCCAGCAGCATGAAGGAGCTGATGCGCGACGGCGTGTCCGCCGGGGCGAAGGGACGGGCATGGGCCTCGTCGTTCAGCGCGCGTCTTAAAGGATGATCGAGAAACAGCGGGGGTGAGTCGGCGGGCCGCATCGGGCGTCTCCAGCATGGTTTTGTCCCCATGCTATCGGCCCGCCGGGGTGGCGTAAACCGTCCGAACATGACAAGACAGCGTTTCAGACCGAGCGGTCAGACCCTGTTCGGCCTGCCGGCTCGGTGGCGCTTGTCACGGTCGGAATCGGAGCCGAGTGGTGGGTCAGGCGGGCGTGGCGCTTGCCGGTTCCGTCAGGTCCTGCTCGGCGAGGCGAACCCATTCCTGCACACCCGGCAAGGCCAGCAGTGCCTGATAGTAGGCGGCCACGTCGGCTGGGACGGGTACCCGGTAGCCCTGCAGGCGCAGCGCGAACGGGGCGAACATCGCGTCGGCCGCGCAGAAGGTGCCGAACAGGAAGGGGCCGCCGCTGCCGCCGAACTCGGCACGGGCGCTACGCCAAGCGTCGAACAGGCGGTCCAGCTCGGCTTGGGCCGCGGCGGAAGGTTGTACTGGCTCCACGCCGCGCAGGTCCAGGCTGAATTCGCGCCGGACGATGGCGAAGCCGGCATGCACTTCGCTCGCCAGTGCCCGGGCCCGTTGCCGGGCGGCGAACCCGACCGGCCAGACACCACGGTCCGGGAAGTATTCGGCCAGCGTTTCCATGATCGCCAGCGATTCCCACACCGGCTGGCCATACACCCGCAGCACCGGCACCTTGCCGGATGGCGACCAGGGGCGGACCTGGGCTTGCCAATCCGGTGCGGCCAGGTCCAGCAGCCGTTCCTCGAAGGGAATGCCCAGCTCACGCATCAACAGCCAGGGTCGTAGCGACCAGGACGACACGTGCCGGCTGCCGATGACGAGTTCGAAATCCGGATTCGGGTGGGACATGGCAATCTCCTTGATGTGAATGAAATGCAACATATGAAGATGGTTTACTCCATTCTTGCCAGATTCCAGGCGGATGAAAATCGAATAATATTGCGGTAAGTTGAATTAGATTAAACAGTCATGAGCTATCGCCTTCCCCCGTTCGCCGCCTTGCGCGCCTTCGAAGCCGTGGCCCGCCGCCGCAGTGTTGGCCTCGCCGCCGACGAACTGAGCCTGACGCCCGGCGCCATCAGCCACCAAGTGAAATCGCTGGAAGACTGGCTGGGCATTCGTCTGCTACGCCGCCAGGGGCGGGGCATCGCCGCCACCGACGCCGGCGCCCGGCTGGCCGGACAACTGGCCGAAGGGCTGACGCGGCTCGCCACGGCGGTGGAGGAAGCCGCCGCCGGTGCCAGCCGCCAGGTGCTGCGGGTCAGCGTGCTGCCATCCTTCGCCGCCCGCTGGCTGATGCCGCGGCTGCCGGATTTCATGGAGCGCCGGCCGGATATCGAACTGCGCATGGCGGCCAGCGCCCGCGTGATCGACTTGTCTGCCGACGAGGCCGACCTGGCGCTGCGCTACGGGCTGGGCCACTGGCCGGATACTCGCGCCGAAAAGCTGATGGACGAGGTGCTGTTTCCGGTCTGCGGCCCGTCGCTACTGGCCGGGCGCAGGCCGGAGACGGTGGCGGATTGGCTGTCGCTGCCCATCCTGGAAGAATGGATGGCGGTATCGCCCGCCGAGGAGGGCCGTGATGCATGGACGAGCTGGCTGCGGCATGCCGGTAGCGATGTGGCGGTGCGCCCCATCGCCAACTACGACGACTCCAGCCTGCTGCTGCAAGCGGCGGCAGCGGGGCAGGGCGTCGCGCTCGGCCGTTCGGTGCTGACCCGGGCCGACCTGGAGTCCGGCCGCTTGGTGAGGTTGCCCGGCCCAGCTTTGCCCTGCCGGACCGCCTACTGGCTGGTGCGGCCGGCAAGGGGGCCATCATCGCCGGCGGCGGAGGCGTTCGCCCAATGGCTGCACGAGCAAGTCGCCCTCTTCGATACCGCCGCCGGCCCCGCATCGCACGGGTAGGCGCCAATTCCCACGGTTGACCTCGGTCAACACCCATCCCCCGCTGACGCGACAGAATCAGGGTGGTACAGTGCTCGCCTCTTTTTCGTGGGAGGCGACATGGATTTCACCCTGTTGAAGCACCTGCACATGACTGCCGTCGGCTTGTCTGGCGCCCTGTTCCTGCTGCGTGGGATCTGGATGTTGCAAGAGTCGCCGCGGCTTGCCTACAAGTGGGTGAGGGTGGTGCCGCACGTGATCGATACGGTGCTGCTGCTGTCGGCCATCGGCATGTGCGTGGTCGGTGGCTTCTACCCCTTCGTCTCCGGCATGGGCTGGCTGGACGCCAAGGTTACCGGCCTGGTCGCCTACATCCTGTTGGGCACCATGGCGCTGAAGCGGGGTCGAACCAAGCAGGCGCGGACGGTGTACTTCGTGCTGGCGCTGGCGGTGTTTGCTTACATCGTGATGGTGGCGGTCAGCAAGTCGCCGCTGCCGTTCGTGGGCTGAGCGCGGATCCTACTAAGACGTATCAAAGCAAGAGATGGATGAACTGACTCCCTACCGCCTGCTGGGCGGCGAAGCGATGGTCCGCCAACTGGTGGACCGCTTCTACGACATCATGGACACCGACCCGTCGGTGAAGCCGCTGCGCGACATGCATCCGGCCGACCTCACTTCGTCGCGCGAGAAGCTGTTCATGTTCCTGTCCGGCTGGCTAGGCGGGCCGGACCTGTTCGTGCAGCAATTCGGCCACCCGATGCTGCGCGCCCGCCACATGCCGTTCGCGGTCGATGGTCAGGCGCGCGATCAGTGGCTCTATTGCATGTACAAGGCGATGGACGAGATGCCGATGGATGCGACGCTGCGCGAGCGTCTGCAGGAGTCGTTCTGGCGCACTGCCGACTTCATGCGCAACCGGGCGGAAGGGCCATAGCCGGTTCGCAATCCGCTGAGGTCATCCAGGAAAGGGCTGCTGTAACAATGGCAGCCCTTTTTGCAAAATACGCCGGTAGTCGACCGGCAAACACCTGATTTAGCGCGGTTTTCTCTGAGGCACGCGGTTTGCTCCAAACCAAGCAGGTATCACGCGGAATCTTCCCGCGTCGGTACCCAGCACTGAAAGGAGCATGCCCATGAAAACCAAGGCATTTCTCGCCAGCACCTTCTGGCTTCTCGCCGGCACCACCGTCAGCCAGGTCGGCATGACCGAAGACACCGTCGCCGCTACCCCCATCATCCCGCCCGCCACCACGACCACCGAGCCTTCGAACGGGGCGGTCGTCAATCCCGCTCCTGCAACCGGAACGACAACCGGTACCGGCACGACAACGGGGACCACGACCGACACGACCACTGGCACAACCGGTACGACCGGCACCACGGGAACGACTGGCACCACTGGAACGACCGCCGGAACCGGTACCACCACCGGGACGACAACGGGTAACACGGGTAA
>CBIHQA010000343.1:0-4913 GCA_966211475.1 uncultured Neisseriales bacterium | reverse complement strand
CGCCGCCGCGCAGGTATTCCAGGGTGGCGTCGAGCATGGCTGCCATTTCGGCGATATCGTCGCTGAGCTTGCCGGCGTGCGGGTTGTCGGGCATCTGTTCGACGCGCAGCTTCATCCGGGTCAGCGGGGTGCGCAGGTCGTGCGAGACGGCAGCCAGGAAGCGGGTGCGCTCTTCCAGTTGCCCGCGGATGCGGTCCTGCATGCGGTTGAAGACATGGGCTGCCTGACGGGCTTCGGCCGGGCCGGTTTCGTCCATCGGGGGGCTGTTCAGGTTGCCGCCCAGTCGTTCGGCGCCCAGTGCCAGGTCCTGGATCGGTTGGGCCAGCAGGCGGGCGCCGTACCAGGCGGCGATGGTGAGCGCGATGAACTGTATGGTCAGGCCGATCCAGAAGCCGGGCGGATGTTCCGGCGGGTGCGGCCGGCCAAATGGCGGCGGGGGCGGCGGATGCGCGCCGGGGAAGGCGAAGATCAGCACGGACGTGATCAGGTAGCTGAGCAGCAGGGCGACCGCCAGTAGGCCGAACAGGCGGCCGAAGGTGGTATCGGGGATCAGGCGCTTCATCGGGTCACCCGGGCGTCGAACAGGTAGCCCTCGCCGCGGATGGTCTTGAGCAGGCGGGGGGATTTCGGGTCGTCGTTCAGTTTCTGTCGCAGGCGCGACACCAGCAGGTCGATGCTGCGATCGAAGGCTTCGGCCGAGCGGCCGCGGGCGGCATCCATCAGTTGGTCGCGGTTCAGCACGCTGCGCGGACGTTCGATGAACACCCACAGCAGGCGGAATTCCGCGTTGGAGAGCGGCACCACCAACTGGGCCGGCGTGGTCAGCTGACGGGTGACGCGGTTGAGCCGCCAGCCTTCGAAGCTGACTTCCTCGCCCTCGCCGGGCTCCGCCGCGCGGGCTTGGCCGGTCCGTGCGCGACGCAGGATGGTGTGGATGCGGGCGACCAGCTCTCGCGGGTCGAAGGGCTTCACCACATAGTCGTCCGCGCCCAGCTCCAGGCCCACCACCCGGTCAGTGGATTCGCCGCGCGCGGTCAGCATGATGATGGGGATGTCGCTGTCCGCCCGCAGTGCGCGGCACAGCGACAGGCCGTCCTCGCCAGGCAGCATCAGGTCCAAGACCATCACGTCGTAGTGCGTCTGGGCCATGGCCTGGCGCATTGCCTCGCCGTCGCCCACGCCGTCCGCCTGCAGGCCGAAGCCGGCCAGGTAGCTGCCGAGCAGGCTGCGGATGTCGGGGTCGTCGTCGACGATCAGGATGCGGGCGGGTTCGGTCATGGCAAGGCGGCTTGCGATCGGTGCATGGGGTGGGCGGGGCGGCCATCCCGCCCCGCTCGGGTGGAGCGTACAGCGTTACTGCGGGGCATTGTCGCCCGGAGCCGGCATGCCGGCCGGTGGCATCGCGCCGCCCTGTTCATGTTGGCGCGGATGCATGTCGCCGGTGCCGGGACGGTTGTCCGGGCGGCTCATCCGGGCCAGGAAGTAGCTGCGCACGGTTTCGGTCTGCTTCGCATCCAGGCTGTCGTAGAAGTTGGCCCACAGGGCTTGCGCTTCCTGCATGCGCTTGGCGTCCGCGTCCGGGTTGGCCTGGCGGACGATGGCCGACAGCTTCTTGCTGTTGTCGGACAGCGCCTGCTTGAGGTCTTCCGCGCGCTTCTGGTGTTGGTACTGTTCGGCCAGACGCAGCGAGAAGGTGGCGGTTTCGGCCTTCTGCCAGCGGGCGGACTGATCGGCAGACAGTTTCAGGCTGGCGACGACCTCATGCAAGTCCTGCAGCGGCGCCTGGTTGTCTGGCGGAGGCGGCATCGGGTGTTCCATACGCGACGGCATCGGAGCCGGGCCGTTGGGTTGCGCATGGGCGCCGGTGGCGGACAGCGCGAACACGGTGGCTGCGGCGACGCCAAGCTGGGCCAGACGGGTGCGGAAGGGATGTTTCGTGGACATGGGAGGCTCCTGGTAAGAGGGAGAGCGTCTGTCTCCCGGCAAGATGCATTCTCCCGGCGGCGCGTATCGGGCGATTGTCCTGTTTGTATCAGCCCCGGTACAAAGCGCGCAGGCGGTCGCAACGTTTGTATCCGGCAAGTGTCCGCAGAATTGTCCGGCAGACTGTACCGGTAAAGTGAGCGGTGCATGTCCACACCGGGTTCTCGATTTGTCCCTGCGCGGCATCTGCGTGGCCCTCTAGCATGGGGGCTCATCTGTCAGGAGTGCCGCCATGATCGACGTTGTCCCGCTTGCGACCTATACCTTCGTGATGTCCGTCACGCCGGGGCCCAACAATGTGATGGTGACGGCCTCCGGTGTGAACTTCGGCTACCGCCGGACTTTGCCGCACATCCTCGGCATCGCCATCGGCTGTGCGTTCCAGACCTACCTGATGTGCCTGGGGCTGGGGGCGCTGTTCCGCGCCTATCCGGTGATCCAGGACGTGCTGCAATGGACCGGTGCGGCCTATCTGCTGTACCTGGCCTGGCGTTTGGCGACGTCGGGTGGAATCGGTGAATCGGATAGCGCGCGACCGATGAACTTCCGCGAGGGGGCGCTGTTCCAGTTCGTGAACCCGAAGGCCTGGGTGATGGCCTTGACCACCACCACGCTGTTCCTGCCGGCCGGGGCGTCGCCGTGGCTGGCCGGGCTGGGCATCTTTGCGGTGTTCGTGGTGGTGAACATTCCATGTGTGTCGGCGTGGGCGGTGTTCGGTGCCGGCATGCGCCGCTGGCTGAATGCGCCGCGCGTGCGGCTCGCGTTCAACCTGTCGATGGCGGTGCTGCTGGTGGCGACGGCGTTGTTGATGGTGCGGGGGCATTGAGAGGGTTCCTATCCCGTCGGCGGGTGTGTCGCTGCCCGCCGAGATGCTCGTTGAGTTTTGCCGTCGTTGAACCTTATTCGGCCGCCGGATAGCTCGAGATTCATTCCCCTCGCTATTGAACGAGGCATCCGCAGCGCTACCACTGCTTTGTCATGTCCTTTTTTGCGGGTTTCTTGTCGCGAAAGACATGGCTTGTGCCAGCACTGTCCGATAACGTAGCCTCCTCGTCCCAGACTGCAGGAGGTGTCCATGAATGCACCATCCCCGATCCGGCATGCCGACATGCCCGACGTGTGGTCGACGCCGCCGAATGCTCCGAACGGCACGACCGACGACACGAGCGATGGCAGCCTGACCCCACTGTCCGGTAAGCCGGGCCAAGCGATGATTGCCCGCGTGTGGCACGGCAAGACGCTGAAGTCCCAAGCGGACGAATACCAGCAGTACCTGGCCGCAGCGATCCAGAAATTCCTCACCTTCAAAGGCAACCTGGGTTACCAGATGATGCGGCTGGACGACGGCCCCGCCGGTGGCGAGCACGTCGAGTTCCAGGTGGTGTCCTATTGGGAAACGCTCGACGCCATCAAGGCATTTGCAGGCGAGACGATCCAGCGTGTGAACGATCTGCCGCGCGACCCGGATTTCCTCGTCGACAAGGAGGATGCCGTGCGGAACTACCAGTTGGTGGTGAATGCGATCCGGGCGTAAGGGGGCGGCACCGGGCGAGGAGGGCTGGCGTTGACCGAGGTCTATTTCCTGGTGCTGCCCGGCACCATGCTGCTGGATTTCGCGGGCACCGCGGAAGCGTTCCGCGCCGCCGCCCGGTTTGGCGCGCCGTACCGGATTCACTATGTGGGCACGGCGGACAGCGCGACCTCGTCGCTGGGGCTGTCGATCGGCGGCCTGGCGCCCCTGCCTGCCGAGTTGCCGGCACACGCCACCCTGTTCATCCCCGGGGCGGACGAGTCGGCCGTCGACTACCTGCGGCCGGAAGCCGTGCAAGCGGCAGCCTGGCTGAAGCAAGTCATCCGCCCGAGCCACCGGCTATGCACGGTCTGCTCCGGCGTGTTCCTGGCGGCACAGAGTGGTGTGCTGCATGGGCGAACCTGCACCACCCACCACCAACTGACCGAACGCCTGGCCCGGGAGCATCCGGAGCTCCACGTGCTGGAAAACCGGATCTTCGTACGCGACGGATCGTTCTTTTCCAGCGCAGGCGTGACCACCGGGGTGGACCTGGCGCTGCACCTCATCGCCGAAGACACCGGACCTCAGGTCGCACTGGAGGTCGCCCGGCGACTGGTCATCTACCTGCGCCGCGCCGGGGCGGACCCGCAGCTCTCGCCCTGGCTGCTGCACCGGAACCACCTCCATCCCGGCCTGCATCGTGCCCAGGATGCGGTGATCCACGAGCTTGCCCGCCCCTGGTCGCTGGACGAAATGGCGGGGGTCGCACACACCAGCCCGCGCCACCTGGTCCGGCTGTTCCACGAATACGCAGGGATTTCGCCGCAGACCTATGTGCGTCAGGTCCGCATCGCCTCCGCCAAGCAGATCGTGATGGGTAGCGAGTTGGGCATGGAACGGGTCGCGGAAATGGTCGGGTTCACGTCCGCCGAGCAGATGCGGCGGGCGTGGCAGCGCATCGAGGGCGGCAATCCGATTGATTTCCGGCGGGGAGCGCGGGCTTGACCATCAAGGAGCGCAAGGATGTTCCAGGGAACAAGGAGTCTGATGTGAAGCGCCTGCTACTGCTCTGTGCACTGCTGACCGCCACCGCGGCCAATGCGGCCCAGACCGAGCTGAAGAACTGGTTCAACGATCCCTTCTTTCCGGTCCGGCAGGGCATCCCGCATTGCCCGCCGCCGCTCGGCCCGCTGGTGAGCGAGGCGGAGATGAAGAAGGAATCCCACTGGCGGGTGGAGCGCGGCACCAGTTGCTGGCTGGCCGGCAAATGCGCCCGGCCGAATGCCTATTACTACGATGCCGACATCGCCAAGGCCATCCAGGCCCGCTTTTCGACGGATGAGGCCTTCAACGATTCCAGCCTGTGGATCACCGTGCAGCGGCGTTTTGTCTGGGTGGAAGGCTGCGTGGCCGACCG
>CBIHQA010000342.1:0-4918 GCA_966211475.1 uncultured Neisseriales bacterium | reverse complement strand
GGCCTCATCAAGGCGATGCCGTGCCACGTCGCCACAGGTCGGGCCAGTAGGCCATCGGCGTCATGAAGAGCGACCCCGTTCCGGCTTCGTTCTGCACTGCCAGCGGCAACCCCTGGTGTAGCGGAAGCTCGGCCGAGGAGCCTTGCCCAAGGTCATTGGTGCTGCGCAGACCCCAGATCAGCACTCGGCCGTCCGACATTAGAGCAATTGAGTTGGCCGTGGTCCCGTACACAGCCCGCACACCGCTCAACGGAGCCGTGCCGGAGGCGTCCAGCACCAACTCCGGACGGAAGGTGCGAACGACGTTCGTCGATCGTGGAGTGCCGGGACCGTCACCGAGCTGGCCGCTACCACCTTGACCCCAGCTGTAGACTCGCCCGTTGCTGTCCAAAGCCAGGCTATGGCCATGACCCGCTGCCACCATGACGATGCCCGTGAG
The DNA here is from genome assembly GCA_966211475.1 of uncultured Neisseriales bacterium. Taxonomy (GTDB): domain Bacteria; phylum Pseudomonadota; class Gammaproteobacteria; order Burkholderiales; family Leeiaceae; genus Leeia. The sequence continues at coordinate 4,479 of CBIHQA010000342.1, read as the reverse complement.
TTGGCTGCTGCTTTCTGGGCCCCACACCGGTAGCGCCGCTGGCGGCGTGGAAGAGCCACTGCTGCCCTGGGCCAGTTGTCCAAGGTCGTTCTGGCCCCAGCCCAGCACTTGGCCCTCGCGAGTCAAGGCCAGACCATGTGAGGCACCGGCAGCCACCTGGACGATTCCCTCCAGGGGCTGGCCTGTCCGGCTGTCCACCACGTAGCCGACGTTCAAACCCACCGCCCCAGGGGTCGTGGGCCGCCCGGTGGAGTTGTAAAACTCAGTACCAGGCCCTGAGCGAAGCGTCATCACCCGGCCATTGGCCAGCAGGATGGCAGCCCAGTTCTGTCCTGAGGCCAAGGCCACCGCCTTGGCAGGCAGGGACAGCAACTGCGGAACCTTGTTGTCAGGAACGGGGAGGACAGCCGTGGAAAATGGTCCCCACGCATACACTGCGCCATCCTGTGTCAGGGCCAGTGCGCCGTTGGCGGCAGTCGAGATGGCAACGATATTCTGCAGAGGACCTGCTGTGTCGGTGACCAGCCCCGGGTACATCTCGCCCGCGCTGAGGAACGCATCGGGGTAAGACCGTCCCAGTGTTCGGCCCTGGCCCCAGGAGTAGACCTGCCCATCCTCGGAAAGCGCCAAGGTGACATCCTGACCATGAGCTGCGGCCACCAGACCCGTCAGGTAGCCGCCACCTCGCAGATTGGCCACCTGCGAGGGAAGGGCCAAACCAGTGGAGGACCAGCCAGGCCGATTGTCGTAGCCACCCCAGGCCAGCAATCTTCCCTCCGCCGTAACGGCCAACGTCCCCGGGCCGATGGTGCTGGTGTTGTAGGTGGCCAGCGGCTGTGCAGGAGGAGTCACCTTCACAAGGGCTGGGGCGCTGACGCCCCCACCTGATACTGTGATGGCATAGGTGCCCAGACGCATCCCTCTGACCCGACTGCAATCCGGTTCCACCTCGACGGCTTGCGGAGCCTGGCTGGTGCAACTGAGAGCTCCAGTGACGGCAACACCTGAGGTCTGCTGCAGGGTGAAGCGTGCACTGGTGTTGACGGACCAGGGCGTCTTACCCTGCAAGACGGCTGTCATTGCGGCTTTCGGTCCTGGTGCTGTGGGTTCAGGCGTGCCCGTGTTCCCGGTACCGCTTGGCGGTTCGCCTGTTGTTGACGGCGTGCCCTCACCACCCCCACCACCGCAAGCGCTAAGCACGAGCATGGCTGCACAGGTCAGGGCCCACACCGCAGGTAGCTTGCCTGCGCCATAGTCGAAAGTGGCGGCACCTTCGCCGATGTCTTCGGCGGCAATGGTCGACAGCCGTGCCACAGCCATCTGCGGTTCGCGTGCTGCGGGCTCTGCCCGCGCTGCTTTAGTCATGAGTCGCCTCGTTCATGCGGCGCTTCGGGGAGCGCCGTCGGTGGCAGCCGGAACAGCGCTGCAGTGACATGTCCCTGCAGGCTCGAAACGATTGACGAGCCGCAAGCCGTATCGATGAGAGAGGGCGCGGCATTGCCTTTGTGAAGAATCACCCCTCTCAAGGGCTGCGTTCAATGGCGGGCTCGTGTTGTTGTCCCATCCTCCCTGAGGCAGCCGGCCCGGATCATAGAGCGCGGCGAGGCGATTGATCGGGACGCGTCACAAGTCATTACCTTGCGGTGGCACTGCAATGTGTGCGGCCGTGACCGGCAATCCGCATATCATGGGATGCGTAGTTCCGCAGGCGCGCTCGGCTTCAGAATGACGAACTCTATGGTGATGGCACACACGCGACGACGATGAAGGTCAGCCCTTCTGACATCAACTTCATGCGATGACGATTTCCGCAATATCAAGTTGTGTTCGATCACCCCCTCGATCGGGTCCGTGGGCTGGAGCCACGGCGAGCGCTCGATCATCTGCATCGTGTCGGCATGGCCTCCTGCCTTGCGGCGCGCACGCAAACCCGTTGGGGTGAAGAAACTCGCCGTTGTCGTTCTGTCCCACCTTCACGTTGGCAAGCGCGTACCGCACGTCGAGCAACACCGAGACGGCCTTAGGCGGAAGCCGCTCTGCGCGCTACGTGTTCAACATCGAGGCGGCCATCGCTGATCGCGACGTGTACGAAGCCGATCGGATGTGGGTCCGAAACTTCTGGGATGCGATGCGCCCGCACGCGACGGGTCCGCTACGTGAATTTCATGGTCGAAGCTGACGACGATCGGGTGCGTGCGTCGTACGGTGCGACCGAGTACTAGCGCCTGGCCCACGTCAAGGCCGAATACGACCCTGAGAACGTATTTCATCTCAACGCCAACATCAAGCCGGCGCCGTCCATCCTTGCGAAAAATACGTAACTCCACACTGTCACGGCCAGCATGGCCGTGACCTGACCTGTCCGGCGTTCGTGTTCATGCTCTTGGCCATCAATGAGCTGAACGAAGCCGCGCTCCCGACGTTGCGAAGTCAGGGCGCCTCCGCAACGATCTCAGTCTCGCTCTCGACCGTCTCCGTCGCCGGTGCGCAATCAATGATGGCTGCCGGGCCCTTCGACTCGAATCGCCTGCTCGTCTGAATCGGCCCTGGCATCGGCACCTCCCCCTGCTTCACTGATCGCAAGTGGATCTTGGTGCAGAAGGCGACTCGCGGATACGCTCCGCGCCACAAGCAAAATCCTTCGATCACAGAGCCAGGACGCTCACATTCTTCGTCCACTGTCATGCTGGGTGGAAGCAAGCCCGGGCGCCCATTGCTATAGTTCCCGACGCCGTGCCCGATCGGCATGGCTTGCGTTCGAATGAACCTGGTGAAAGAGTAGGAGAGTCGGCGTATGTCCCATCCAAGCCACGAGACTGAAGCGGTGCCCGAGGTGTCCGACCGTGGCCACGACACGCCCAAGGCATGCCGTGAGTTGTTTGAAGGCTTTCTGGACAACCTCGAAGTGCTCGCCGAAGCTGGCGAAACCCACGTGCCCGGCATTCGGACCGGCTTTGATAAGTTAGACGGGTTGATGGGCGGCATGCGCGAAGGTGACCTGATCGTCCTTGCCGGTCCGCCATTCGTCGGAAAGACGGCACTCGCCTTGAGCATTGCGCACAGCATCGCGATGGACGAGGGCTTGCCGGTGCTGTATTTCTCGTTGGCGTCGAGCACGGAGCAAATTCACCAGCGGCTTGTAAGCGCAAGCTTGCGCATCGATCTGCAAAGACTGCGCAAAGGGAAGCTGAACGATAGCGAATGGATCGCGCTTGCGAATGGGATCGAACGACTGAGCGATGTCTCGATCTTCATTGACGACCATCCGGAACTGTGGATCGCAGCCCTGCGCCAGCGCGCCCAACGGCAGGCCGAGGAGACCGGCAGGCTGGGGTTGATCGTGGTTGACTACGTTCAGCTCGTTCGTGGTGATCGCAGTGTGCGCGACACGCGTGCGATTGAAATCGGCGAGGTAGTGAGAGGCCTCAAAGCATTGGCCCGCACGCTCCAGTGCCCCATTCTTGCGTTGTCGCAGATCAATCGGGGCGTCGAGACCCGTGTTGACAAACGGCCCACGCTGGGCGATCTGCGTGACTCGGGCGCGATTGCCGAAGATGCCGACGTGGTGTTGTTCCTGTACCGGGACGATTACTACAACAAGAACTCGCGCCAGCCTGGCATCGCTGAGATCCTCGTAGCGGGTCAGCGCGACGGACCAGAAGGGTGCATCCAGCTATTTTTCTCGGCCGCACAAGGCCGCTTCGATGACGCATCCTAGCTTCCAAGGGCGTCCCGCGATCCACACGTATGACAACGTCAAGGTTCTTGAACGGCAAGTTATCAATCCGCTCAAACGCATCACTGTGGTATCGCAGGACGGGTTCGCGGAGGCCCAGGCCTATGGCCCTGGTAAAGGCGAATGAACATGGAGCTGCGACGCGCATGCCTGGACCCAGAATTTCCGTCCTGTATCACGGCACCACTGCGCCGGGCCTTACCTCGTTCGAGGTCGGTGTTCCAGGATTCGGCGAAGAAATCGACCCGGTCAACGGGATCTGGTTGGCCACGAGACGCGAGGGGGCGCAATGGCATGCCAATGGCGTAGCGGGGCGCAAGCATGAGCGAGACGGTTTGGTCTACAAATGCGTTCTCGACCCTGACTGCGTGATTGCCGACACGCGGCGTGGCCGGTTGCCGCCGCGTGTGTTTGCCGCACTGCTTCGACTGCATATGCATTGGCACCGGAGGCTTGCTCACTGGTGCGGCGGTGCGCTGCGCAGGCGCTTCGCCCGCAACGTCAACTGGTTCGTTCATGCCGAACGAGCCTCACACAAGTTCCGCCAGCGGCACATGCGCAATGTACGCATGAACGCTCTCATTGACGTCTGCAAGAGCGTCGGCATCGACGTCCTGCTCAGTCCATCGGCCGTACTGCACGGCGACCAGGTGGCTCACTTCGATGAAGGCGTCTACGGCGCAGTCGCGCCTCACGCGGCGCGGGGCGCCGTCGATGAAAGCGACGAACGTGTCGCCATCAAG